>DASTAI010000082.1:0-4551 GCA_035712865.1 Solirubrobacterales bacterium | reverse complement strand
GGGGTGGCTTCGGGATCACGCTTGCCTATGCGACGCGGGCGGTCGAGCGGGCCTCCGGTGCGCGTCTCGAGGCGCCGCTCTCGGGCCAGCGCGCGATGCGGGTCGCCACCCTGCGCCGGCTGCTCCCCCTCGCGGACGGCTGGGGCCTCGAGACCGGGATGACGATCGACGCGATCCGCGCCGGGCTGCGCGTCCGGGAGATCGAGCTTCCGCTCGAGCATCGGGCCACGACGCGCACGCCGGCCGGCTTCCTGCATCGGGGCCGGCAGCTGCGCGACATCCGCCGGGCCGTGCGGGCCAGGTAGCGTCTCCGCCCGATGATCCTGGCGATCGACCAGGGGACCACCGGGACCACCTGCATCGTCTTCGACGAGCAGGGGAGACCGCGCGGCCGCGGCTACTCGGAGTTCGAGCAGCACTTCCCGCGACCCGGCTGGGTCGAGCACGACGCCGGGGAGATCTGGGAGGTGACCCGAAAGGTGGCCGACGAGGCCCTCGCGGACGCGTCGGTCCAGGGCTCTGACCTGACGGGCATCGGCATCACGAACCAGCGCGAGACGGTCGTCGCCTGGGATCCGGGCACCGGCGCGCCGGTGCACCGCGCGCTCGTCTGGCAGGACCGCCGCACGGCCGCTCGCTGCGACGAGCTCCGCGAGCAGGGTCACGAGGCTCTGATCCGCGAGCGCACCGGCCTCGTCATCGATCCCTATTTCTCCGGGACGAAGATCGAGTGGCTGATCCGGAACGCAGACCTCCCCGAGGGCACGGTCTTCGGGACGATCGACTCCTGGCTCGTCTTCAAGCTCACGGGCCGCCACCTGGTCGACTACTCGAACGCCTCGCGGACGATGCTCTTCGACATCCACCGATTGGCGTGGGATGAGGAGCTCTGCGCGCTGCTCTCGGTCCCCCCCGATTCGCTGCCCGAGCCGGTGCCCTCGGCGGAGATCTACGGCATCACGTCGATCTTCGGCGGCGCGGTGCCGGTGTCAGGGATCGCCGGCGATCAGCAGGCGGCGCTCTTCGGCCAGGCGTGCCAGAAGCCGGGCGAGACGAAGAACACCTACGGCACCGGGAGCTTCGTCCTCCTCAACGCGGGAACCGAGGCGCCCGATCCGGGAGATGGCCTCCTCACCACGGTCGCGTGGGGAATCGAGGGGGAGGTGGTCTACGCGCTCGAGGCGTCCGTGTTCGTCACCGGGGCCGCCGTGCAGTGGCTTCGGGACGGGCTCGGGATCATCTCCGACGCGGCTGAGACCGAGGAGCTGGCGGCCTCGCTCGAGTCCAACGACGACGTCTACTTCGTGCCCGCGCTGACCGGGCTCGGCTCGCCCAATTGGGATCCGTAGGCAAGGGGCACGATCGTCGGCCTCACCCGCGGGTCGGGGCGAGCCCACCTCGCGAGGGCCGCCCTCGAGTCGATCGGCTACCAGACCGTCGACGCGGTCCGGGCACAGGAGGCGGCCTCGGGGGAGAGCGTGCCCTCTCTCAAGGCCGACGGCGGCGCGGTCGCGAACGCCTGGCTGATGCAGTTCCAGGCCGACGTGCTCGGGACACCCGTGATCGTCCCGGAGGTCTCGGAGACGACCGCGCTGGGCGCCGCCTACCTGGCCGGCATCGCGACGGAGCTCTGGAGCGTCGAGCAGGTGCGTGAGATGTGGCGGGAGGCGGCCCGCTATGAACCGGTGATGGGCGAGGCCGAGAGGGAGGAGCTGCTCAGCCGCTGGCGGGAGGCGCTGGCGCGCTCACGAGGTTGGAGCAGACCAGGCGAGGCGTAACCTGGCGGCCCGGAACGGGTAGCAATCAACACGTGCCGCCGTCCTCGACGGCGTTTTTTGTGAGAGGGAAATGGCTCAGGTGAACCCCAAGGACATGAAGCCGCAGGTCTACAAGGACCCGCGCCCGGCTGAGATGTTCACCCAGTACCACCGGAGTGCGCGGAAGGGCGTGGGCTGGATCTACGACTTCGTCCGGATGATCCTCACCCTCCCGACGATCCTGCTCTACCGCGCTCGCGCGATCGGCGTGGAGAACGTCCCGCGGACCGGCGCGGTGATCCTCGCCCCGAACCACTTCAGCCAGTGGGACCACTTCTTCGCCGCCGTCTATCTCCACCGGAAGGTCCAGTTCATGGCCAAGTCCCAGCTCTTCAAGAACCCGGCGATCAAATACATCTTCAAGCACGGCGGCGTCTTCCCCGTGCGCCGCGGTCACCACGACGATGAGGCCTTCGTCACGGCCAACAAGATCCTGGACCGCGGCGGCACGATGTTGATGTACGCGGAGGGTGGCCGCTCGCGTACCGGAGACCTCGGCCAGCCGAGGCGCGGCATCGGCAAGATCGCGTTGGAGTCGGGCGTGCCCGTGGTGCCGGTCGCGATCCACGGCTCGGCGAACGTGCGCGGTTGGAGGAGGCTCCAGTTCCCCAAGGTGACGATCCAGTACGGCGAGCCGATCACCTTCCCGGTCGTCGCCGAACCGGACCGCGACCAGCAGCAACAGGCCGCCGACCAGGTCTTCGACCGGGTCCGCGCGATGTACGTCGATCTCGAGGAGAACGGCCGGCGCGACGTCCTGCGCCGGCTCCGCGAGGGACTGCCGGCGGCGTCGCCCGAGCCCGACAGCCATCAGACGGGTCGCGCCTGAAACAGGGCGCGCCCTCTCGCGTCACTCCTCGTAGCGCGGCTCGAGCTTGTCCCAGAACTCCGGGTCGTGGCCCGGGACCATGAGGGCGTAGGGATAGGTGCGCCGGTAGGCCTGCAGCTCGCGGAGCGAGCGCCGCCAGTTGTGCTCGTCGTCCATCATCGTCGGCTCCGCCCTGCCCTCGAACTGCTTCCAGTCATAGGCGGCGTCGCCGACGATCACGAAGTCGCGCCGGGGCAGCCGCAGGATCACCGAGGTGTGTCCCGGACTGTGGCCCGGCGTGTACGCCAGGCGCACCGAGCCGTCTCCGAAGAGGTCGAAGCTGCGGCCGAACGGGCCGTACGACTCAATGAAGTCCGCGTCGAAGTCGACCGTGAAGTACTCGAAGGCGTAGTCGAACTGCGCGCGGTTGTAGCCGCGGAGCTGGGGGAAGGAACCGGTCGTCGCGCCCTCCCACTCGGTGGCGCTGAAGACGAACTGGGCGTCGGGGAACGCCTCGATCCCCGAGGCGTGGTCCTCGTGCAGATGCGTGAGGACGACGAAGGCGATGTCCGCCGCCGTCAGGCCACGCTCGCGGAGCTGGGAGACGATGTCCTCGCCCTCCGCGATTCGGTAGTGACGCGCGGTCAAGCGGCTGAACTTGTCGCGGGGGTTCCGGACCACCGAGGGGTGGAGCCCGGTGTCGATCAGGATGGTGCCCGCGCTCGGGTGGCGAACCAGGAAGGCGGGGACCGGCCGGGACTCCCACGAGCCCGGCGAGGACCCCAACCCGAATGCCCGCAGGCGCTGGATCAGGCCGGTGCCCGCCCGGTCGAAGAAGGTCGGCGGCCAGAGCGTCTCGCCCGTCTTGAGCGGCTCGATGATCACCGTCGCGCCATCGCTGCCCCCCTCGAGCGGCTCCCGTAGCGGCATCGGCTCCGCACTCACGCTCACGGGAGCCAGCATATGCTCAGCCGCCATGGCCGATGGCACGAAATCGCGCATCTTCGCCCCCGGGCTGCTCGAGGGGCAGATCTGCGTCGTGTCCGGCGCCGGGACAGGGCTCGGGCGGGCAACGGCGCTCGAATTGACTGCCCTCGGCGCAACGGTGGTCGGCTGCGGCCGCCGCTCCGAGCCGCTCCAGGGAATGGTCGACGAGGTCGCCGCGAACGGCGGCAGGGCGGAGTTCGAGGCGCTCGACATTCGGGACGAGGAGGCCGTCGACGGGTTCATGGACGGCATCCTCGAGCGCCACGGCCGGATCGACGTGCTGATCAACAACGCGGGCGGCCAGTTCCTCAGCCCGGCCGAGGCGATCACCCCGAAGGGCTTCCGGACGGTGATCGAGCTGAACGTCCAGGGGACCTGGCAGATGACCCACGCCGCCGCCACCAAGGCGTTCATCCCGCAGAAGACCGGGAAGGTGATCAGCATCACCGTGTCGCCGCACATGGGCTTCCCGGGAATGGTCCACACGGGAGCCGCCAGGGCCGCCGTCGAGAACATGATGAGGACCCTCTCCGTCGAGTGGGCGCGCTTCGGAATCCGGCTGATCGCCGTCGCGATCGGCCAGTTCGACACCGAGACGCTGCGGACCAAATACCCGCAGGAAATCGTGGACAACGTGGCGAGCACGGTGCCGCTCGGCCGTCTCGGCACCGAGGACGAGATGGCCTGGCTCGCCGCCTACCTCGCCTCGCCGGCCGGCGACTTCTTCTCTGGCTGCGTGATCACCGTCGACGGCGCGCGCGACAACTGGTTCGGCCAGTGGCCGCCGGGCGAGGGTGGCGAGCCGCTGTCCGAGGAAAGGCGAGACGGCTGAGGGGTCTGCTCGCTCTGGCGGCCGCGGCGGCGCTGCTCGTGATCGGGCAGGGCACGGCGACGGCCGAGGGCTGCCTGTATCAGGACGAGGCGGTGAACGGTTCGAAC
>DASTAI010000081.1:0-6611 GCA_035712865.1 Solirubrobacterales bacterium | reverse complement strand
CCGATCAGCGCAGTCGCGGCGAGCGTCCCGGCCCCCAAAACCACCATCAGCTTGCGTGTGATCCCACCCATGACGTGCACTGATAGCGAGTCCAGCCGTACGATGGGCCCAGTCCCCCATGGAGGTGAGATGAACGCTGGCGATGGGTTCTGGCTCCGCATCAACCGCGTCCTCCCCGCCCCCCGGACCGAGATCTGGACGGCGATGACGGACCCAGCCCAGGTGCGCAGATGGTGGGGGCCGAAGGGCTTCTCGGTGCCGACGCTCGAATTCGAACCCGCAGTGGGCAAGAGCCTGCGCATCACGATGCAGCCGCCCGAGGGGGACGTCTTTCACCTCGACGGGGAGTTCCGCGAGGTGGACCCTCCGTCGCTGCTCGCGTTCACGTTCCGCTGGGATCCACCCGAGCCCGACGATCGCGAGACGGTCGTCACGCTCTCCGTCCGCGACCGTGGTCCGCGCACGGAGGTCGACCTCGAACAGGGAGGGTTCGCCACCCAGAAGCGGCTTACCCTGCACGACGACGGCTGGAGCGAGAGCTTCGAGAAGCTGGAGGAGCTCCTCGGCTGAGCTGGGTCAGGTGAGTGAGTTGCGGAGGTCGAACGCCCTGATCGACTCGGGGTGCTCGTCCGGCGCATCGAAGAAGCGGCGGTTGACGCACTCGTACGCGGCCCCATCGCCCTCATAGGCCTTCTCGACGCTGAAGTGGCAGTGCGGCAGCGGATCGCCGGTCATCTTGATCCCGCCGAATCCCTCCCGCGTCCGCTCGGCGAGCAGGAACATGTCGAAGTCGATCTCGGCGCCGAAAACCTTGTTCATGCAGCCCATGTAGCGGCCACCGCTGCGAGCGTCCTCATAGGTGTAGAGGTACTTGCATCCCATCTCCAGGCAGCCCGCCGGGTTCACCAGCTTGTCGCAGAAGGAAATGCACTGGCGGCACTCGCCGGCCGTGCTGCGCTGCTGTTGGAGTCGCCCTGACACGAGGCATTCAGTCTAGGCCGCGTCGGCGGACGGATGGGAATGGCAGAGCGCTCTGGGCCCTTGCGCAAACGGGGGTCAATCTGCTAGCGAGCTGCGGAGCCGCACGGCGAGGTGAGCGGAGATTTCCTCCGCCGGAAGGGGCGGGGAATACTGAAAGCCTTGGCCGTGGGAGCAGCCGAGCTGCCCGAGGACCGCCGCCTGACGTCGCGACTCGATCCCCTCGCCGATCACCTCGATCTCCAGGCTGTGAGCCAGGTCGACGATCGCGCGCGCGATGCGAGCCTGCGAGTCGGAGTCACCCACACCGTCGACGAACGGCTTCGCGATCTTCAACCAGTCGAACGGAAAGCCCTTCAGGTACTGCAGCGAGGAGTAACCGGTTCCGAAGTCATCCACGGCGAGCTGCACACCGAGCTTCTTCAGGGCTTCCAGCCGCTCGGTGTTGCTCGAGCTGACCTCCATCAGGACGGATTCGGTGATCTCGAGGGTGAGCCTGTCGGGGTCCAGACCGGTTGCCTCGAGGATCTCGGAGACCTCGCGGACCAGGCTCGCCTGTCGCAGCTGGGCGCCCGAGATGTTGACGTTCAGCCCGAGCCTGCCGTGGGCGTCCTCCCAATCGACCAGCCGCTGGCACGCTTCCCACAGCACCCACCGGCCCAGCGCGTGGATCTGGCCGCTCTCCTCGGCGATCGGGATGAACCGGTCGGGCATGATCAGCCCCTGGGTGGGATGCATCCAGCGGATCAGCGCCTCCACCCCGACGACAGTCGCCGTGTCCAGCTCGACGATCGGCTGGAAGTGAAGGACGAACTCGGCCCGATCGGCGGCTTGTTTCAGGTCCAGCTCGAGATCGAGGCGCTGGGCGAGGGCCTCGTGCATGTGGTGCTGGAAGATCTCGTAGCGGCCCTTCCCCTGGCCCTTGGCCTCGTACATGGCCAGGTCGGCGTTCCGGAGCAGGTCCTCCGGTTTCTCCAGGCCGACCGCGATCCCGATGCTGGCGGTGATGAAGACCTCCCTGCCCTCGACCTCGACGACCCGCTCCAGGGAGTCGAGCGCCATCCTCGCCAGGCGGGCGAGCTCGATCGGCTGGCGCACGTCCTCGACCAGGATCGCGAACTCATCACCGCCGAAGCGGGCCACGGTGTCGGTGGGTTCGACCACCGACGCGAGTCGCTGCCCCACGATGATCAGCAGCTGATCGCCGGCCGTGTGCCCGAGGCTGTCGTTCACGGTCTTGAAGCCGTCGAGATCGGCGAACAGCACCCCCACCGCGTCCCCCGCCGCGCCGGCCCGCGTCCGGGCCTGTGACAGACGGTCGACGAACAGGGCGCGATTGGCGAGCCCGGTGAGGGGGTCGTGGAAGGCCTGGTGGGCCGTCTCCTCGGCCGCCTTCGCGTCGTTCAGCGCCAGTCCGGCGTGCTCCGCGAAGGCGAGCACCGCGTCCCGCTCGATCTCGCTGTATCTGCGACCCAGCTTTCGAGTTCCGAGCGAGAGGGCCCCGACGAGCTCGCCGCGCTGGTAGACCGGCGCGGAGATGACCGCCCGGAGCCCGTCCACGACCACGTCGGGCATCCGCCGCGGATCCGCGCCGTAGTCCTCCACCACGATCGGCCGTCGCTCGGTGACCGCGTGGCCGGCGATGCCGATCTCGACGGGAGTGCGGCGAATCTGATCGAGCACCTCGGGCGGATAGCCGACCGAGGCGGCCACCTCGAGGATCGTCGGATCCTCAGGGTCGATCAGGCTGAGGTCGACCATCTCGTCGCCCAGCAGCTCGCTGGCACCCCTGACGATGGCGTCGAGCACGTCCTCGATGTCGGCCCGGCTGGCGATCGACCGTTGCAGCAGCGTCAGCCGCTCGAGCAACGTCTGTCGCTCGCGAAGCTCACCGATCAGCCGGATGCTGCGCAGCCCGAGAGCGAGCACGCGGCCCATCCCCCGAAGCAGGTCCAGCTCGTCCTTGCTGAAGGCGTTCTGGCCCGCCCGCGCCACGAGAAGCGTGCCCTCCTCGCCCACCAGCGAGCAGATCCCGGTACAGGGCCCGAGCTCGCCCAGCCTGCGCTCAAAGTGGAGGTCTCCGGAGGCCTCGACCAGGTCGCCGACCGGCTCCTCGCCCCGCGGAAACCCGACGGAGGCTGCGACCTTGCGCTCACGGATCAGTGCGGCGACGTCGGCTCCGACCGCCGCCGCGGCGCGCTCCACGCAGCCCTGCACGGCCACCCGCTCGTCGGTGAACGACGAGACCACAGACAGGAACTCGGCGAGCTGCCGGGTCGTCCAGCTTTCAGCCTGGTAGCCGTCCAGACCCTCGCGGGCGCGTGTTTCGTCCGTTCCACTCCCCATGGGAACCCCGCCCGGACGGAGCCTCGCGATTCTACGCCGCTCGGGACGCCGCGCCCAGCAGTGCGTCGATCTCGGCGTCCAGGCCGGCGGAGCGGCGCACACGGTACTCGCGCCCGAATTGCAGCTCCCTGTCCCCCTCGCGGGTCTTCATCACCAGGAGCACCTCGGACTGACCGGGGAAGTGGCCCAGGATCGTCTTCAGCTCCTCGATCACCGAGACCCCGAAGATCGAGGCGTCGATGTGAAGGCGCAGCGGCCCGCTGTCGCGCTCACGCGCGGCGCGAGCCTTCGCGACCTCGTCCTCGCTCGGCTGGAAGAGCTCGACCTCCTGCGCCACCAGCTTGGTGTCGCCCCGGCCCTTGTGGTCGAGTCGGCCCTTGACGACGATGATCGCGTCGGCCGCCAGGAACTCGTGCGAGGCCTCGTACGCCTTGCCCATGACGAGCATCTCGACCTGGCCCTCGACGTCGTCGAGTGTGGCGAACGACATCAGCGACCCGTTCTTCGACTTGTGGCGCTTGAACTCGGTGACGATCCCGCCGACCGTGACCCAGGAGCCGTCCTGCTTCTCGGCCAGGCTGGAGAGCGAGCAGTCGACCCGGTCGCGGAGCGCCTCCTTCACCTCGGCCAGCGGGTGCGACGAGAGGAACGTTCCGAGCGTCTCCTTCTCCAGGCGCAGCAGGTCGCGCTGGTCGAACTCCTCGGCCCTGATCGGCGCGTGATGCTGGCGCGAGGGACCGGACTCCTCCGCCCCGCCGCCGAGGTCGAAGATCGACGACTGGCCGAGCCGTGAGTCCTCCTGAGCCTTCTGGCCGAAGGCGGTCGCCGCGGGAAGCGCCTCGAGCATCCCCTTCCGTGAGGCCTCCGTGGAGTCGAGCGCGCCACATTTGATCAGGCACTCGACAGCGCGCTTGTTGAGGGCGCGGGTATCGACCCGTTCGCAGAAGTCCCACAACGAGGTGAAGTTCCCGTCCTCCGAACGTGCGTCGAGGATCGCCTGCACGGCGATGTGGCCCACGTTCTTCACGGCGTCCAAGCCGAAGCGGATGCTGTTGCCGGAGACGACGAACCCGTGATCCGAGCTGTTCACGTCCGGCGGCAGCACCTCGATGTCCATCTCGGCGCAGCGGTTGACGAAGAACGGGACCTTGTCCTTCGTGTTCATCACCGATGAGATCACCGCCGCCATGTACTCGGCCGGGTAGTTCGCCTTGAGATATGCGGTGCGGTAGGAGATGAGGCCGTAGCAGGCCGCGTGCGACTTGTTGAAGGAGTAGTCGGCGGCGGCCTCGTTCAGCTTCCAGAGATCAGCCGCGACCCGCGAGTCGGTGTTGGACGCCGCCAGCCCCTTCATGAACTTGTCCTTCATCGTCGCCATCAGGTCGCGCTTCTTCTTCCCGATCGCCTTGCGGAGGTCGTCCGCCTCGGCGCCGGAGAAGCCGGCCAGCTCGCGCGCGATCGCCATCAGCTGCTCCTGGTAGACGACGCAGCCGTGCGTCTCCTCGGTGATCCCTCGCAGCCGAGGGTCGGGATAGCGCACGCTGTCGGGGTCGCGCTTGCCCTTCGCGTACGTGGGGATGTACGCCATGGCCCCTGGTCTGTAGAGCGCGTTGAGCGCGACGAGGTCGGCGAACTCGGTGGGCCTGACCTGGCGCAGGGCGTCCCGCATCCCCTCAGACTCCATCTGGAAGACCGCGGTCGAGTCGCCCTTCGCCAGCATCGCGTAGGTCTTCGGGTCGTCGAGCGGGATCTTCTCCATGTCGACTTCCTCGCCGCGCGATCGCCGGATGATCTCGATCGCGTCCTCGATCACGTCGAGGTTCCGGAGGCCGAGGAAGTCCATCTTCAGCAGGCCGATCTCCTCGATCGGGCCCATCGAGTACTGCGTGACCGTCTTGTAGGCGCGCTCGACATTGCTGTTCCCGTTTCCATTGCCGTTCCCGTTCTGGGCGCCGCGGTCCTCCGCCAGCTGGAGCGGCACGATCTCCTGGAGCGGACGGTCGGCGATGACGACGGCCGCCGCGTGGATCGAGTTGTTGCGGACGATCCCCTCCAGCCCCTGGGCCGTGTCCAGGATCTTCCGCGCGTCGGGATCCGAGTCGTAGGTGCGCTTCAGCTCCTGGCCCGGCTTCAGGCACTCCTCGAAGCTCGGGCTGCGGCCGAAGATCGGTTCCGGGATCTGTTTGGCGAGGCGGTCCCCGGTCGCATAGTCGTAGCCGAGCACTCGGGCGGCGTCGCGAATCGCCGCCCGCGGCGCCATCTTGCCGAAGGTGATGATCTGGGCCACCGACTCGCGGCCGTACTTGTCGGCCACGTAGCGGATGATCCGCTCGCGCCCGCGGACCGAGAAGTCGATGTCGATGTCGGGCATGGACTTGCGGCCGGGGTTCAGGAAGCGCTCGAAGATCAGGCCGTTGGCGAGCGGGTCGATGTCCGTGATCTCGAGGGAGTAGGCCACGATCGAGCCGGCGGCCGAGCCGCGCCCCGGACCGACGGCGATGCCGTTCTCCTTGGCGTACTTGACGAAGTCCCAGACGATCAGGAAGTAGGACTCGAAGCCCATATCGGAGATCACGCCGAGCTCGAACTCGAGGCGCTCCGTGGCCTCCGCCGGGATCGGGTCCCCGTAGCGGCTGCGCAGGCCCGCGGTCGCCAACTCGCGGAGCATCTCCCCCGGCTCGACGCCCTCGGGGGTCGGGAAGCGCGGCAGCAGCAGCTGCCCCAGCTTGATCTCGAGCTCGCAGCGCTCGGCTATCTCGAGCGTGGCCGCTACCGCCTCCGGCATGTCCGAGAACGACTCCGACATCTCCTCCGGGCTCTTCAAGAAGAACTCGTTCGTGTCGAAGCGAAGCTTCGGCTGCTCGATCGTCGACTTCGTCTGGACGCAGAGCAGCGCTGCGTGAGAGTCGTAGTCCTCGCGGCGCAGGTAGTGGACGTCCGCCGTGGCGACCAGCGGCCTGCCCAGCTCCTTCGCGGTCCGCACGATTCCCTCGTTCGCCTTCTCCTGCTCGGCGACGCCGTTGCGCTGGACCTCGAAATAGACCTGCTCGGGACCGAAGGCCTGGATCAGGTCGTCGATGTGCGAGCGGGCATCGGCGGGCCGGTCCTCGACCAGCCGCCGGCAGAACCTCGACTGCAGGCAGCCTGTGAGCGCGATCACCCCGTCCGAATGGGCGGAGAGGAGCTCCATGTCCACGTTCGCCTTGCCCCGTGCGAACCCCTCCAGGAAGCCGGCGGAGCTCAGCTTGACGAGGTTGCGAAAGCCGTCGTCATCGGAGGCGATCAGC
>DASTAI010000080.1:0-2018 GCA_035712865.1 Solirubrobacterales bacterium | reverse complement strand
GCCATCCTGCGCCGGGGATGCCGAGACCTGCAGGTAGCCGCCCCGCCGCCACCAGGCGTCGACCTCGTGCTCGGAGCAGAAGCGCCCGATTCCGTCCACCGCGCCCTGGGCCGCTCGCACCACCTGCGCCGTCGCGGCCACCCCGAACCGCTCGCGCAGTGTGTGGGCGCTGAACCACATCGCGTTGGCGAAGCCGCCGTTCCTCCCGCTCGGCCCGTGGCCGCAGCGATCGGCCTCGACGAGCACCACGCTCGCCTCCGGCTCGAGCTGGGAGGCCAGCCACGCCGCCCACGTGCCGGTGTAGCCGCCCCCGACGACGAGGACGTCGCAGCTCAGGTCTCCCTCGGCTGCGGGGAGTGGGGGGCGCTCGCCCGCCTCCTTGAGCCAGTAACCGGTCGCCGTGTGCTCCATGGGCCGGCCGTATCAAATCGCGACTCGGGCGTCCCCGGCGATCCGCCCGGCTCAGAGTGCGGATGGAACGGGGCCCCTCGGAGCTTCAGCTTCAGTGCCTTCGAGTAGATCCGAGCCAGGGTTGCCAGGGTCATCGGCGGATAGCGGAGCAGGATTCCGAGCATCCGCGCGCGAGTCAGCTCGTAGCGGCGCAGGGCCATGGACGCGACGAGAGCCTCTCGCCCTGTCCCGAGGTTGCGGATGACGACGCCGAGGCTCTCTCCCGGGGGCGTCACCGAGATCTCGTAGGTCTGCTCCATGGGCTGAAACGGGGAGACGTGCATCCGCTTCTCGAATTTGCCGGTGACCGGTCCGCCACGACTCGCCGCGCGAGCGTCCAACACATAGGCGACGCGCTCGCCCCACGGCGTGTTGGTCACCTCGGCGATGACGCTGTCCAGGCTCCCGTGCTCGTCGTGCAGGAAAAGGAAGGAGACCGGGTTGAAGCCGACGCCGAGGTAGCGCGGGTTCGCCAGCAGGCGGACCGGCCCCCCGGGCCGCCAGCCCAGGCGGGCCCGGACCAGCTCCCTTGCTCTTTCCTGGAGAGGGCCCGCATCGCCCGGGAGATAGTCACGATCGCGAAGGCGGACCGGCGCGGGTCGGCGCGCCGACCAGAGTGGGATCGGGTCCAGCGACTCGGGAAGCTCGTCGAGATCGAGGAGAGGCATGAAGACGCGATAGCGGAAGGAGTGGGGCACGGCCCCGGCGCGGCGATGCGCCACCCAGCCCTCGTAGACGGCCGAATGGGTCACGCCGCCTCCGCCAGCTCCTCGTCGACGGGCTCGGCCAGCTCCGCCACCGCCGCACGCTCGCCCGGTTGCGGCAGCGGTCCGCGTCCGCCCAGCCGCTCCGAGACCCGCAACGCAGACCAGACGCCGTCCTCGTGGAAGCCCCAGCGCCAGTAGGCGCCGCAGTAGTGCGTCTGCCGCTTGCCGGAGATATCCGACCAGCGACGCTGGGCGGCGATTCCCTCGGGCGTGAACACCGGGTGGGCGTAGTCGATCGTTCGGATCACGGCGGCTGGATCGATCGCCTCGGTCATGTTCAGCGTGACGAAGAAATCCCGATCGGCGTGGAGAGACTGGAGCCGGTTCATGTGGTAGGTGACGGTCGTCCGTCCGGTCGGCCTCTCGGTCAGATGGAAGTTCCAGCTGGCCCAGGCGGCCCGGCGGCGCGGCATCAGCCTGGGGTCCCGGTGAAGGACGGCCTCGTTCCGCTGGTAGGGGATGGCGCCCAGTACCTCCGACTCGAGCGGGCTCGGGTCGGCGAGGATCCGCAGCGCCACATCCGAGTGGACCGCGACCACGACCTCGTCGAAGAGCTCGCAGGAGTCCTCGAGGCTGACGACGACCTCCGCCGCACAGCGCTCGATCCGGCGGACTCGAGCCCGCAGGTGGACCCGGTCGCGGAACGGCGCGATCAGCGCCTCGACGTAGCCGCGGGAGCCCCCGGTGATCGAGCGCCAGGACGGTCGGTCCCGGAGCTGCAGGACGCGGTGATTCTCGAAGAACTCCGCCAGGAAGCCCGCCGGAAAGGTCCACATCTGGGCAGGGTCGGCCGACCAGACG
>DASTAI010000079.1:0-9172 GCA_035712865.1 Solirubrobacterales bacterium | reverse complement strand
GGCCTCGGCTCCGCGGAACGTGACGCGCGTGCGGTCGCCGCCGCCGAGGAGCTGCTGTGGGCCGAGCGCTCGGAGAAGCGCGGCGAGCTGTTCGTCGACGTCGTCGCGCCGCCGCCGCGGCTGTTCATCTTCGGGGCGGTCGACTTCGCCGCCCAGCTGGCGGCCGCCGCGAAGCTCGCCGACTGGCGGGCGTTCGTCGTCGATCCACGCAAGCGGTTCGCGACTGCCGACCGCTTTCCCGAGGCCGAGCGAGTGATCGCGGCCTGGCCGGACAAGGCGCTGGCGGAGCTCGGGGGAATCGATCGTGCGACCTCGATCGCGGTGCTCACCCATGACCCCAAGCTCGATGACGCCGTGCTCAAGATCGCCCTGCGCTCCGAGGCTCAGTACATCGGCGCGATGGGCAGCAGGCGCGCACAGGAGAAGCGTCGCGAGCGCCTGCTCGCCCAGGGCATCACAGACGAGGAGCTCGGGCGCCTGGCGGCGCCGATCGGGCTCGACATCGGCGCGCTGACGGCGGCCGAAACCGCGATCTCGATAATGGGCGAGATCACCGCCGTCCGCCGGGGGCGCGAGGGCGGGCGGTTGAAGACCGTCAAGGGCCGGATTCACGATGCGGTCCGCGAACCCGAGGCGGCGCCGGCTTCGTGATCGACGCCTCCCTCTTCGCGCCCGTCCTCGGACACGTCGCCGGTGTGCCCGTCGAGGAGACGCTGCCGGGCATCCTCGCCGTCGGGGCCGTGGGCGTCCGCCTCGCGACCGAGTGGTTCCGGCGCCGGCTGGGCCTGAGGCCCGCTCGGGAGAAGACCGGCGGTAAAGGAGGCCGCCCCCGATGACGCGGCGCGAGCCCCTGCGCGACGGTCACGGCCGGCTGATCGGCGACCTGCGCCTCTCGGTCGTCGACCGCTGCAACTTCCGCTGTCAGTACTGCATGCCGGCCGACGGTCTGCCGTGGCTCGACCGCTCTGAGATCCTCAGCTTCGAGGAGAACCGGCGGCTGGTGTCGCTGCTCGCCTCGATGGGCGTCCGCGATCTGAGGCTCACCGGCGGCGAGCCGCTCGTCCGCCGGGAGTTTCCGAAGCTGGTGGCGATGCTGCGCGACGTCCCCGACCTGGACGAGATCTCGGTCACGACCAATGGCTACCTGCTGGAGAGGGACGCGGAGGCACTGGTTTCGGCGGGGATCGACCGCTTCAACGTCTCGGTCGATTCGCTGGCGCGCGACGCCTTCTTCAAGATCACCCGGCGCGACGCGCTGGCCCAGGTGATGCGCGGTCTGGAGGCCGTCGCGGCGTTCCCGGAAGTGGGACCGATCAAGGTGAACGCGATCGCCATGCGCGACTTCACCGAGCGTGAGGTGCTCCGCTTCTGCGAGTTGGCCCGCTCGACGAGCTACCAGGTGAGGTTCATCGAGTTCATGCCGCTCGACGCCGACGGCGAGTGGAGTCCCGAGGCGGTTCTCACCGGAGCCGAGATCAGGGCGATCGCGGAGACCGCCTACGAGCTCGAGCCTCTTCCTCGCGAGCCGCACGCGACGGCGCGCGTCTACCGCTTCGCGGACGGGGCGGGGGAGATCGGCTTCGTGAACCCCGTATCCGAGCCCTTCTGCGCCGACTGCAACCGAATCCGCATCACCTCGGACGGCAAGCTCCGCACCTGCCTCTTCTCGATCGGCGAGACGGACCTGCGCGATCCCATGCGCGCGGGCGCGAGCGACGACGAGCTGGAGGAGCTGATCCGCGACGCCGTCTGGCGGAAGGAGCTCAAGCACCGCATCAACGAGGCCGGCTTTCGCCGGCCGCCGCGGTCGATGAGCCAGATCGGCGGCTAGCGGGCGACCAAGCGAGTCGCGGTCGCCTTCCAGGTCGCCGTGGCACGCGTTCCGGCGGCGATCCCAAGCGATCTGACCGATTCGGCGGTGACCTCCGCCACCAGCGGCTGGGGAGCGGCAAGGCCCACCCTCGCCCGATTTCCGATCTCCGTCACCGAGACCACTTCGACCGCCAACCTGTTGAGGGCCGAGCTCGTATGCGGCGGCCCGGGAGGCTCCAGGCTGATCTCCCACGGGAAGACGAGCGCCGCGACGTGCCCGTCGATCAAGTCCGAGCTATTCACCGTGCCGCCTCCGTCGAGCTCGACCCTGGTGAGACCGCGCCCCGCCGGCCGCGCGGTGCCATCGAGCACCACGGCACCGGCGAAATCAGCGACGAAGGCGCTCGCCGGACGGGCGGACAGCTCGGCGGCGGTCCCCCGCTGGACGATCCGCCCCTCATCCATGACGAAGATCTCATCGGCGAGCAGTGCCGCCTCGGAGAAATCGTGCGTCACGACTATCGCGAGCGCTCCGGCGCGGCCGAGCGCCGCGTCCAGCTCGCGGCCTGCGTGGGTGCGCGTGCGGGTGTCGAGCGCGGACAGTGGCTCATCCAACAGCAGCACCTCCGGCTCACGGGAGAGGGCGCGCGCCAGCGCGACACGCTGACGCTCGCCGCCCGAGAGGGCGGCGGGGCGTGCGTCCGCGAGCCGATCGACACCGAACCGCCCCAGCTGTTCCACGGCTCGGCGACGGCGCGTCGCTCGATCACCCTGCATGCCGAAGGCGACGTTTCGCCAGGCGCTCAGGTGGGGGAAAAGGGCGTAGTCCTGGAACATGAAGCCGCATGCGCGCTCCTCGGGCGGGAGGTCGATGCCACGGCTCGAGTCGAGCCAGACCTCGTCCCCGACGACGACCAGGGCGGGTTCGGGGCTCCGCAGACCGGCGATGATGCGGAGCAGGGTGGACTTGCCGGCTCCCGATGGGCCGACGATCGCGGCGCGGCCGCCCCCGTCCACTCGGAGGTCGACGTCGAGCTCGATGTGGCGGAGCCGGTCACGAACTCTGACCTCGAGCGTCTTCACGACGGGCCGCCGCCGAGGATGCTGGAGCGTCCTAGGAGCTTGACCGAGAGAAGCAGCGCAGCCGAGACCAGCACCAGCACACCCGAGAGGGCGAGCGCCGAGGTGAAGTCGGTGCTGAAGCGGGCGAAGATGGCGAGGGGGACCGTCTGGGTGATCCCCTGGAACGAGCCGGCGAACATCAGGGTCGCGCCGAACTCCCCCAGGGCGCGTCCCCAGGCGAGCGCCATGCCCGAGGTGATGCCCTGCCCGGCGCAGGGCACGGCGACGCGTATGAACGCCCTCGCCTCGCTCGCGCCGAGCGTACGGGCGGCGTCGAGCAGATTTCGGTCCACCGCGGCGAACGCCTCCTGGGCCTGGCGCAGATAGAACGGCGCGGCCACGAAGGTGAGCGCGACGATCACTCCCGCGGTCTGCAGCACCAGCTCGATCCCCGCGTCGTTCAGGGCGCCACCGAACAGGCCCTCCGGGCCGAACGAGGCAAGCAACGCGATGCCCGCGACCGCGGGGGGGAGGACGAGGGGGAGCTCGATCAGGGTGATCACCACGGAGCGGCCCCGGAACTGCCGGGTTGCGAGCAGGTAGGCGGCGGGTGTCCCGATGATCACGATGATCGCCAGGGCCGCTAGCGAGGTCTTGAGACTGAGCCAGAGGGCGTCCCGAGCCTCCTGTTCGCCGAGACTCTTGATCAGGTCGGCGGGTGACGTGTGGACGAAGATCGCGACGACCGGCAGCGTCAGGAAGGCGAGCACCAGGAACAGGGCGCAGAACAGCCCAACGGCGAAAGCCGCCCTGCGCATCAGCCGGGCGGAGGCTTGAAGCCGGCCCCCCTGAGCGCCGTGGCCCCGTCGCCGGTGAGCAGGCCCTGAATGAAAGAGCGAGCCCCGTCGGGGTTCTTGGCGCCGGTGACTACCGCGGCCCCGTAGGCGACGTCGGGCTGGAGCTCCGCCGGCAGCTGGATCGCCTTCAGCTGGCCGTCGCTGGCCCTCACATCGGTGATGTAGACGAAGCCCGCGTCGGCCGCTCCCTGAGTGAGCTTGCCCGCGATGCCGCTGACGTCCGGCTCCTCCGAGCGCACGTTGTCGTAGATCGCCTTGCTCTGGCCCTCCGGGAGGCGGTCGAGCACCTCCCGCGTGTAGGAGCCGACCGGAACCGTCGGGTCGCCCATCACGATCGACGTGCCCGGTTCAGTCAGGTCGTCGAGGGAATCGATCTGCGAATCCTGCGGGACCGCGAGCACGAGCGTGTTGGTCGCGAACACGGTGGGCTCGCCGACCAGTCCCTCCTTGTGGAGCTGGTCGGGCAGCGACGTGTTGGCCGCCGCATAGACGTCGGGCTTGACCCCCTGGCGGATCTGAGCCGCGAGCTCGTCCGATCCGGCGAACGAGATCTTGGCGTCGATCCCGGCGGTGTCGACGTAGTCGTTGAAGGCCGAGTTGAGCGAGGCCGCCGCCGAGACGACCAACTGATCCGAGTCGTCGCCGCCGCCGCCGCCCCCGCAACCCGTCATCGCCGCGACAGAGGCGGCGCCGACGGCGAGCACGGCGAGCAGGAGCCTGGCTCTGGACTCGACGGCGCGCATTCGCGCCGATCATTACATATGTACTGCCTAGGTAGAGCGGCTGTCCCGGTCGATCATCACCGACGTCGCCTTGACCGTGGCCGTGGCTCTGGTCCCCTCCACGAGTCCGAGTTCCTCGACGGCATCCCGGGTGATCGCCGCGGTGATCCTGTGGGGTCCAGACTCGATCTCCACCAGCGCCATGACCCCAGCGACCTCGACTGAGGTGATCTTGCCGGGAAAACGGTTTCGGGCCGAGAAGGAATCCTTCGTGCGGTGGCGTGTCGGGGCGTCACGAAGCCGTTCGACCTCGACGGCCGGAACACGCCGACGGTTGCGCGAGTCTCGCGTGGTCTTCAGCTTGCCAGCCCGGTCCCAGCGTCGCAGCGTGTCGACGCTTACCCCGATCGCTCGGGCGGCCTCGCCTAGGCTGAGCTCATCCATCGCGCCCAGTATGTCAGTGCCCGCTTCTGCCTATGTAGGACGACAGGCGGCTGCCGCCGGGGAGGGCAGGCGGCGATCATTTAGCCTCGACCCGAAACCGAACGGGCCACCGAGCAGAGGAGGAGACCTTGCAGATCAGCGCGCGCAACAAGCTTCCGGGGCAGGTCAAGAACGTCACCCAGGGCGAGGCGATCGCCAACGTGGAGCTGGACGTGAACGGGATGAGGCTCGTCGCCTCAGTCACCGTCGAGGCCGTTCGGGAGCTCGGCATCGAGACCGGAAAGGACGTCACGGCCGTCGTCAAGGCGAGCGACGTCATGCTGGCGGTGGACTGACGGGGTGGCCACGCCCACCACCGCCGACAAGCCGATCGAGCTCGACGACGCCCGCCGGCTCGTCCTCGAGCGGGTCAGCCCGCTCGGAGAGGAATCGGTGCCGCTCCGAGAGGCTCTCGGCCGGCTCCTGGCGGCGGACGTCGCGAGCGCCGATCCGGTTCCCGGGTTCGACAACTCGTCGCTGGACGGCTTCGCGGTGCGGGCCGCCGACACCGGCGGCGCTAGCCCGGAGTCGCCGGTGACACTGCGGGTCGTCGACGAGAGCCGTGCGGGACATCCGGCCCGCTCGGGAATCGGGGAGGGTGAGGCGATCGAGATCTCCACCGGCGCGGTTGTGCCTCAGGGGGCCGATTCCGTGGTTCGCGTCGAGGACACGACCACGCGGGACGGGAGCGTCGAGGTCATGGCCGAGGTCGCCCCCGGGAACGCCCTGCGCCATGCCGGCGATGACATCGAGCCGGGCGCGGTCGTCCTCGGGAAGGGCACGCGGGTCGGACCCGCGGAGCTCGGGGTGCTCGCGTCCGTCGGCGTCGCCCAGGTCCCCTGCGCCCGGCGTCCGCGCCTGGCGGTCCTGACGACGGGAGACGAGCTGCTGGAGCCCGACGAGCCGCAGCGTCCCGGCGGCGTCCGCAATTCCAACGCCTTCACGATCCCGGCGCTTGCTCTCGCGGCCGGTGCGGAGGTCGTCGGGATCGAGACGGTCGGAGACGAGCCGAAACCCACCACGGCGGCGATCGAGCACATGCTTCGCGGGGAGATCGCCGTCATCTGTGGCGGCGTCTCGGTCGGCGAGCACGACCACGTCAAGGCGGCGCTCACCTCGCTCGAGGTGGAGGAGGTGTTCTGGCGAGTCGCCCTGAAGCCCGGCAAGCCGACCTGGTTCGGGCTCGCTCCGTCGGGGACGCTCGTCTTCGGCCTCCCCGGAAACCCTGTCTCCGCGATGGTCACCTTTCTGCTCTTCGTCCGCCCGGCGATCGGCGCGATGATCGGTGCGTCTGACGACGCCAGGCGAATCCGGGCGATCCTCGACGAACCGCTGCCGAAGCCGCCCGGTCGCGCGCACGCGGTCCGCTGCCGTCTCGAGCTGCGGGACGACGGCTGGCACGCGAGGCCGACCGGGAAGCAGGACTCGCACGTGCTCACCTCGATGCTCGGAGCCGAGGCGCTCACGATCGTTCCCGCCGATGCCGAGCCCCCGGCCGTTGGCGAGCTCGTGGAGCTCGAGCTGCTGACGGCTCTAGGATCGGCTCCATGACCGTCACGGTGCGGCTGTTCGCGATTCTGCGCCAGCGCGTCGGCAGGGACTCGATCGACGTGGAGCTCGAGGATGGCGCGACGGTCGCGGAGGCTCTCGAGGAGCTCTCCGCTCAGCCGGAGTTGGGGGAGCTGTTGGGCCGGTTACCGGTGCGGATGGCGGTCAACCGTGACTACGCCGAGCCGGATACCCGCCTCTCCGCCGGCGACGAGCTGGCGCTTGTGCCGCCGGTGAGCGGCGGCGAGTTCAGCCGCGTGCACGTGAGGATCACCGAGCAACCGCTGTCGTTGATCTCGATCTCCGGCCTCGTCTCACGCCCCGAGGCCGGGGCGATCGTCACTTTCCAGGGCACCACGCGCGAGGTGAGTCGGCTCGAGTACGAGGCATACGTCGAGATGGCAGAGGAGAGAATTGATCAGATCCTCCGCGAGTGCGCCGAGCGACACGGTCTGGCGGCGGCCGCGGCCGAGCACCGCATCGGGGCCGTACCGCTGGGGGAATCGAGCGTGATCGTCGTAGTCTCGGCTGCCCACCGCGAGGAGGCCTTCGCCGGCGCCCGCGAGGCGATCGACCGGATCAAGGCCGAGGCCCCGATCTGGAAGCGGGAGGTCGAGGAGTCCGGAACCTCCGAGGCGGGCCGTTGGGTCGAAGGCGCGATTCCGCCCGCCCGCGCGGGTGAGGGCGGGTCGGGATCTTGAGCGAGCTCCCGCATCTGGACGACGATGGAGCGGCCCGGATGGTGGATGTGGGGGCCAAGGAGCAAACCGAGCGCCACGCCCGCGCCGAGGCCATCCTGCGGATGACGCCGGAGACCGCGGGGGCCGTCGCGCGGGGCGACTCGCGGAAGGGCGACGTCGCCGGCACGGCCCGCCTGGCCGGAATCCAGGCCGCGAAGCGCACGGATGAGCTGATCCCGCTGGCGCATCCGCTGGCGCTCACCTACGTCGGCGTCGAGGTACATGTGGACGCCGAGGAGGGACGGGTGGTGGTGACCTCGGACGCGCGGACGGTCGGCCAGACGGGCGTCGAGATGGAGGCGATGACCGCCGTCGCGGTGGCTGCCCTCACCGTCTACGACATGGTCAAGGGAATCGAGCGCGGGGTCACGATCGAGCGGGTCGCACTGCTCGAGAAGTCGGGTGGGCGCAGCGGCGAGTGGCGCAGCCACGGGTCGGCCGACGTCACCGGACGAGGATGACCGTACGGGCCGCGGTGGTGACGATCTCGACCTCGCGGGCCGGGGGAGAGGGGGGCGATGAGAGCGGCGACGCGCTCGTCGGATTCGCGAGCTCCCTCGGCGCGGAGATCGCCGGCCGCGAGGTGATCACGGATGACCTCGAGCTGATCTCCGCCCGCCTCGCGCATTGGAGCGATGCGGAGGGATGCGACCTGATCCTCACCACCGGGGGCACCGGATTCGGGCCCTCCGATCACACACCGGAGGCCACCCGTGCGGTGATCGAGCGCGACGCCCCCGGCATCCCGGAGGCGATGCGGGCGGCGTCCCGTCGGCACACACGCCACTGGATGCTCTCGCGCGGCGTCGCCGGCATCCGCGGCCACACCCTGATCGTCAACTTCCCGGGCAGCCCGAAGAGCATCGGGGAGGCCGGAGAGGCGATCGCGGCGGCGCTGCCTCACGCCCTCGAGCTCGTCGCGGGGAAACACGGTGCGCACTGAGCCGGGATGAGCGTCGGAGAGGTCATAGGGATCGGCGAGCCCGAGATTCCGGACAGGGATGGGGCGTTTCCCCGCCTCAGCGACGGTCAGCTCGACAAGCTGCGAGCTCGTGGAAACCTGAGAGAGGTCGAGCCTGGCGAGATCCTCTTCAGGGCGGGGGATGAGCCCGCCAGCCTCTTCATCATCGAGTCCGGCTTCGTCTCGATCGTCTACGGCTACGGCGAGGAGAACCGCCTGATCGCGGTCCACGGGCCTCGCCGATTCCTGGGGGAGATCGGGTTCCTTACCGGGCAGAAGCTCTACCTGACCGGCGTCGTGCGGGACGCGGGCGAGGTGATCGAGGTGCCGCTCGAGGCCCTTCGCAGGCTGCTCGAGGACGACAAGGCGATGAGCGACATGATCCTCGGAGCCTTCATGGCCCGGCGCCTGATCCTGATCGGGATCGGAGCCGGGCACAAGCTGATCGGCTCCAGCTTCTCCCCCAAAAGCCGAGACCTCCGCGAGTTCCTCGCCCGCAACCGGATGCCGCACCAGTGGGTCGATCTCGAGGAGCACGGTGATGCCGATGCGATGCTGGAGGACCTTGGAATCGCACCGGGGGAGACGCCGGTGGTGATCACCGCCACCGGTCTCGTCCTCCGCAACCCGTCGACCGTCGAGTTGGCCAAAGCGATCGGCATCGGCGGCCGGGGCCCGGCGCCCGCTCTCTGCGACCTGGTGATCGTCGGAGCCGGTCCCGCCGGGCTCTCGGCTTCGCTCTACGCGGCTTCCGAGGGGCTCGACGTCCAGAACGTGGAATCGGTCGCCCCGGGTGGACAGGCCAGTACGTCCGCCAAGATCGAGAACTACCTCGGCTTCCCGACCGGAATCTCCGGCACGGAGTTGACCCAGCGGGCGGGCCTCCAGGCGTTCAAGTTCGGGGCCCGCTTGACGGCGCCCGCCACCGCCGAGAAGCTGACCACCGATTCCGGGACGCACGAGATCACGCTCTCGAACGGCGAGGTC
>DASTAI010000078.1:0-2106 GCA_035712865.1 Solirubrobacterales bacterium | reverse complement strand
CCGGGTTGCCGGCCTGGTTCTGCAGCTCGAAGGGATCGGCGCGCAGGTCGTAGAGCTCCTGCTCTCCCGTGCCGTAGTTCGCGTAGAGGTAGCGATCCGTGCGAACGCCGATGTAGTTGAGCGGGGGATCCTCGGGATCCTCCGTCGTGTCCGGGGTGAAGAAGGTCTCCAGGTCCATCGCCCTCCCCGGGAAGTCGCGCTTGCTCTGCATGATCGGGACCAGCGACATGCCGTCCTCCACGCGCCCGGGTTTTGCCTCGGCGAAGCCGAGGATCGTCGGCGCCAGGTCGACGTTCCCGACCGGCTGACGGCGATGGACGTCCTTCGGCATCCGGGGCGCCCTGATCAGCAGGGGGACCCTGATCGAGGGCTCGTAGATCCTCACCTTCCCCTGCGGGACCCGGTGCTCGCCATGGAAGAAGCCGTTGTCCGAGGTGAAGATCAGGACCGAGTTCTTCAGCTCCCCGGTGCTCTTCAGAGTGCTGACCACGTTCTGGACCAGGTCGTCGACTCCCAGGACCGCCTCCGCCCGCGCCCGGTAGCGGGCATCCACGTTCCCGATCTGCGTCGCGTTCAGCAGCGGGAGGTTCTTGATGTTGGACGGCTTGTCCGAGACGTTGGCCTCGTTGAAGCTGGGGTCACGGGGTGCCGTGATGCCGTTGAACTTCCCCTCGTAACGCGGTGCCGCCCGGGGGTTGTCCCCCGCGCAGTTGCAGGAGGCGGCCTCGCCGTGCGGATCCCGCGGCGCGACTGAGAGGTAGAACGGCTTCCGGCTCGGGGCACGCCGGCGGATGAAGTCGGCCGCCTTCTGGGAGTAGACGTCGGTCTGGTAGGTCGCAGGATCGACCGCGTCCGGTGTCGTGCCGTAGTGGACGACCTGGCCGTTCTCGTTGAGCGTGTAGCCGTAGGCGGTGTAGGTGCCGCCGGTGAAGGCGTCGGGGTTGTCCAGGGAGCCGTACCACTCGTTCCATCCCGGCGGAACCTCAGTGTCCGGCGAGGTGGTGCCGTAGCCGTTCAGGAACTTGCCGATGTGGGCCGTGTAGTAGCCGGCCCGCTGCAGCCAGACCGGAAGGGTGTTGCCGAGGGTCGGCGCCAGCTTGCTGTAGCCGCCGGTGGGGAGCTGGTTGCTGCGGACCCCGTGATTGTGGGCGTACTGGCCGGTGAGCATGGTGGAGCGCGACGGGCAACAGAGCGAGTAGTTGACGAACGAGTTGTCGAACGTGACGCCCTTGTCGGCGATCGCGGCGTTCGTCTTGGTCAGAAACTGCTGGAGATTGACCGACTGGTCGTCGTCCATGATCAAAACGATGTTCGGCTTGGGCTGCTTCGCCTGCTTCCGCTTCTTCGCCTGGCCGCCAGCCGGGACGAGCGCCACGGCCACACAGAGGAGCCCCGCCGAGAGCAGTGCAACCGTGATTCGCCTGCCGCCGGAACCACTCGCTGCCGGCCGCGCCCCACGTCGCTTTGGCCCGAACCCCACGGCCCTAGAACCGGGTAGCCGCGCGGGAGTTGCGCAATTCGCCACCGGCGCCGCTGCCCGCGTGCCGGGCTAAGGTACGACCGTGTCCACCACAGGGGGTCACGAGTCGGGAGAGAAAATCTCCGTGGTCCTCGCTGATGACCACGCCGTCGTCAGGAGCGCCCTCCGGTTGATGCTCGAGCGGGAGCCCGACATCGAGGTCGTCGCCGAGGCGGGCGATGCGGACTCGGCCGCGCGCTACGTCAGCGGACACCGGCCGAAGGTCCTGATCCTTGACATCAACATGCCGGGCGGGTCCGGCCTGGCCGCCATTCCGTCGATCCGCGAACAGTCGCCGGACACGGAGATCGTCGTGCTCACGATGCAGGACGAGACGGCGTTCGCTCGCGAGGCCCTGCAGGCGGGCGTCCTCGGCTACATCCTCAAGGAGGCCGCCAGCGAGGAGCTGGTCAAGGCCGTCCGGATGGCGGCCGAAGGCCGCACCTATCTCCAGCCCGAGCTCGGGGCGCGCCTTGCCGCGGAACCCGACGCCGCGACTCCCGACGACCTCTCGGATCGCGAGCTCGAGGTCCTGCGGCTGATCGCCCTCGGCCACACGAACAACGAGATCGCGGAGCAGCTCTACC
>DASTAI010000077.1:0-3328 GCA_035712865.1 Solirubrobacterales bacterium | reverse complement strand
ATCGGCGTCCGGTTCATCGGGGAGAGCGCCTGCTCGGCGACCACCTTCCGCGCGGGGTCGAGCAGCAGGTCCCCGGCGGCGCTGACGCCTCCGCCGATGACCATCACCTCGGGCTCGAAGATGTTGGCGAAGCCGCTCAGTCCCGCCCCCAGCCGGCGCCCGATCTCGGCGACCGCGCCGCGAGCGACCTCGTCCCCGGCGATGGCTTCCTCGGTGACCACCCTGCCGTCGATCTCCTGGCCGGCGGCGAGCATCCTGCCCAGAGCCGAGTCCGGGTTCCGCTCGGCGGCGGCGAGCCCCTCCTTCCCAAGCGCCGTGCCGGAGGCGAGGGTCTCCAGATGGCCGCGGCCGGGGCAGTAACCCTGGCAGGGCGGCCCGTCGAGCTCGATCACGACGTGCCCCAGCTCCGCGCCCGCCCCGACGGTCCCCCGGTAGGGCTCGCCGTTGATGATCAGGCCGCCCCCGATCCCGGTCCCGACCGTGAGCAGGAGGGCGTTCCGCGACCCCCTCGCCGCCCCGTAGAGGTGCTCCGCGAGCATCGCCACGTTGGCGTCGTTGTCGACGAAGACCGGCAGGTCGATGCGCTCCTGCACGAGGTCCCGGATCGGCACCTCGTCGAAGGGGAGGTTGACCGCGGCGAATGCATAGCCGCGGTTGTGGTCGATGGTGGCGGGGATGCCGAGGCCGACGGCGGCGATCCCGGGGCATGCCTCGTGCGCCTCGGCGATCTCCCGCTCGAGCAGGTCGACGAGCTCGTCCTCCACCTGCCCGCGCGAGGACTCGCGGCTCTCATAAAGCAGCTTCCGGTTCTCGTCGAGCACGCCGAGGAGCAGCTTCGTCCCGCCAAGATCCACCCCGATCGTCTGCGCCCCGCTCATGCGCGGGACGCCGGCCCCGCAAGGGGGATGAAGCATGATCGCGCCGGCATCGGCACTATTTCTAGCCCTTCATGGCAGGCAACGGCGAGCAGCAGCCCTCCGGGCCGCCCGAGTACAAGGTCTACCGGTCCCGGAAGGGGCTCCTGTCACGCCTGCGCTCGGCCGACCTCTCGAGCCTTCGCGAGCGGGCCCGGCGGCCGAACCTGCCCGGCCTGCGGCGGCGCAAGGACGGAGACAAGCCCAGCGGCGAGCGAAAGCGCCCCTGGCTCCGGTGGATCGGCTTCGCGGTCCTCGGCTGGCTCCTGATCAGCTTCCTCGCCTTCGCGGTCTCCACCCAGCTTCAGTCCTTCAAGCTCGCCTCGGACGCCCGGGACGCCCTCAACGGCAACCCCTTCCTGCTCACCAGCCAGCAGACGATCCTCGTGATCGGCACCGACGCGCGCTCGGCGTCGAGCAAGGAGCCGGGGGCGGAGACCCGGCAGAAGTGCATCGACCAGGGCGCGCAGGGGGAGGCGCCACATGACGGCTGCCCCGGCTACCGGGCGGACACCCTGTTGCTGGTCCGCGGCGGAGGCGCGACGTTCCGCAAGCTCTCGATCCCGCGCGACAGCTACGCCGAGATCCCGGGCCACGGCACCCAGAAGATCAACGGGGCCTACGCCTACGGCGGGGCGAAGCTGGAGATCCAGACCGTGAAGCGGTTCCTGGGCATCGACATCGACCACGTCGTGATCATCGACTTCCAGGGGTTCCAGGACTTCATCGACGCGATCGGCGGCGTCACGGTGGACGTCCCGCACAAGCTATGCGCAGACATCTCGGGCGGCGCCGGCCACGGCCAGGGTGGGATCACGCTGCACCTCGGCAAGGGCGAGAACCACCTGAACGGGTCCAAGGCGCTCGCCTACTCCCGGATCAGGGAGCCCAGTCCCTGCCCCGGCAAGGGCAAGAGCGCGTTCACCCTCGGCTACTCGGACATCGACCGGGCGAAGGCGCAGCAGGCCGTGCTGCAGGGCATCAAGCACCAGCTCACGAGCCCGTTCCGCCTCCCCTACAACTTCATCAAGGGGCCGATCATCGGCTGGTCCGCGCCCCAGGCCTTCGTCAGCGACATGGGCGCGGTGACGATGAGCCAGCTGGTCCTCTCGACGCTGTTCGCCTCGAGCGGCAAGACCGACGTCCTCTGCCCCACGCTGTCGGCCTGCGAACCGGGGCCCTCGAGCAGCATCGTCGTGCCGGACTCGACGAAGCGGCACGCGGTGGACCAGTTCCTGAACGGCTAGCGGCGGCCCCGGCCGTCAGTCGCTCGACGCGGCCGCCTTGCTCTCCCCGGAGTCCTTTTTCGACGTCTTCCCGCCACCGCCGTCGTCCGAGCCGCCGCTCTTCTCGGAGGCCGAGCCGGAATCGGACCCGGCGCCGTCGGCGTCCGCGCCCGAGCCCTTCTTCTTGCCCTTGCCGTAGTCCGTGTTGTAGAAGCCCGAGCCCTTGAAATGAACCGCGACCGGGTGGAAGACGCGCTCGACGGGTGCGCCGCATACCTCGCACTCGGCGATGGGCTCATCCGACATCCTCTGGATCACCTCGAACGTGTGCCCGTTCGAGCACCGGTATTCGTAGATCGGCACGGGACACCCGATTATCGCAGCCGCTAGGTTGCGAACCGCATGAGCGGGACCGTTGACAGGGAGCGCAACGAGGAGCTGACGATGGACGAGATCGTCTCCCTCTGCAAGCGCCGTGGCTTCATCTTCCCCTCGTCGGAGATCTACGGCGGGATCGGCTCGACGTACGACTACGGGCACTACGGCGTCCTGCTCAAGTCCAACGTGAAGAGCGAGTGGTGGCGGGCGATGCTCCAGGAGCGCGACGACATCGTCGCGATCGACTCGGCGATCCTCCAGCACCCGCGCGTCTGGGAGGCGTCCGGCCACCTCGAGGGGTTCACCGACCCGCTGGTCGACTGCCGGACCTGCAAGCTGCGCTTCCGCGCCGACAAGCTCGAGGACGCCTCCTGCGGCGAGAAGCCGTCGAAGCGCCCGGGCGAGGGCCCGAACTGCGAGCTGACCGAGGCCCGCCAGTTCAACCTGATGTTCGAGACGCACGTCGGGCCGGTCCGCGACGACGCCTCGGTCGCCTACCTGCGGCCGGAGACGGCGCAGGGCATCTTCATCAATTTCAAGAACGTCCTCCAGTTCGCGCGGAAGAAGCCGCCGTTCGGGATCGCGCAGGTCGGCAAGTCCTTCCGCAACGAGATCACGCCGGGCAACTTCATCTTCCGCACCCGGGAGTTCGAGCAGATGGAGATGGAGTTCTTCGTCCCTCCGCCGGACGCGGAACGCTGGTACGAGGAATGGATCGGGCTGCGCCGCGACTGGTACACCGGCCTCGGCATCCGCGAGGAGTTCCTGCGCATCCGCCCCCACGACGCGGACGAGCTCTCCCACTACTCC
>DASTAI010000076.1:0-4593 GCA_035712865.1 Solirubrobacterales bacterium | reverse complement strand
CCGAGGTGCGTCGCCATCTTCGACTCAGAGAACTCGACTCCGTCGAGGCTGGTGGTTCCCCCTTCGGTCAGCACCGCGGCCGAGCCGCACGGGCGGCCGTCGCGGATCTCCTCCAGGGAGCGAGGTCCCGGACGCGGATCGATCGGCGAGCGCTCCCAGGCGACGCCGCCCAAGATCGATTCGGTTCCGAGATCGTCGAGCAGCGTGCTGACGCCGAGGGCGCCGACGACGTCTCCGCCGCCGCCCATGCCGATCAGCAGGGCGCCCTCTGAGTCCTTGAGTGCTTGAAGTGCCGAGGCCGCTCGAGCCCTAGGCGGGCACCAGTTCGCCCTGGCAGATCTCGCGGATCGCCTCCGCGGCCCGCTCGAACTCCTCGTCGGCCATCACCGGCGTCCCCTCGAAGGGCAGATCGCGGTCGATCTCGACCCACGAGCGGCAGCCGTGGTGCTCGTCCTTGACTCGCACCGTCACCGGCCGCGGAATGCGATGCACCCGCAGCAGCAGGACGTGGAGCGGATGGCGCCGCTTCCAGGAGAGACGCTTCTGCGCGTAGTCCGAGGTCCAGACGTGGTACGGCGTCAACGCCTCGACCACGCGGTGGTCGTCCGTCGTGAAGTGGTCGGTGATCTCGGCCCAGGAGCGGATCCGGACCCGGTCGGGCTGCGGAATGCCCCCGTCCTGGAGCAGCGCCCGCGGGGGCGGCTCCTCGTCGGGCCAGACGCCCTCCTCGAGGGCGCGACGCAGCTCCGGATGGTGTGACTCGCGGACGAGATCGTTGCGCTGATGGTCGAAGGTGGGGTAGAGGAAGAACTGGTCGTGCTCGACCTCGAAATGCTTGTTCTCCTCGCGGATGCCGCCCTTCCGGAGGGCGACGAGCTGCTCACCCTCGGCCAGCGCACGGACGGTCACGGCCCACTCTTTGAAAGCAATCGGCATGAGGTTAGGAAGTGGTCGGAGTTGGATTCGGGAGCGGGGGGCGGGGTACCGATTTCCGTGTACCGGAGTCCCCTCGGAGGCGGCAGTCTAGAGGACGACTTTCGCTTTGACAAGGCTTGTGCGCGATTGTCACAAGCGCACAGACTTAGTTGTAATAAGCCGTTCCCCCATTCCCATGCGGCATCTCGCCTGGTTGACCGGCCAATCAGAGATGTAAATCGAGACGTCAGGAATTCGGTTCGGAGCCGAATCCACCGCCGCCGGGCGTCTCGATCCGCAGGCGATCGCCGCGGCGAAGCTCGCCCTCGCCCTTCGCTGGGACCCGCTCGCCATTCAGCAGATCCCGTCCCGCGTCCCCCGCCGAGCCGCCGTCCCGGCCCTGCGGCGCGTGCCGCCGGCGCTCGCCGATCAGCGTGTATCGCATCGGCTCAAGCGCCTCGAGCTCTCGATTGATGCCGTCGCCGCCCGGGTGGCGGCCGGCGCCGCCGCTGCCGTGGCGCACCGAGAGCTCGACGACGCGAACCGGATAGTCGATCTCGAGCGCCTCGATCGGCGTGTTGAGCGTGTTCGACATCGCGACGTGTTCGGCGCTGGGCCCGGCGGCGTCGGGACAGGCGCCCTGGCCGCCGCCGATCGTCTCGTAGTAGGTCCAGCCCTCGGCCGCGAGCGTCAGGTTGTTCATCGTTCCCTGTCCGTTGGCGCCGACCGATGCGAACCGGCTCATGGCCTCGAAGACGAGGTCGGCCACCCGGCTCGAGGTCTCGACGTTGCCGCCGACCACAGCGGCGGGAGGCCGCGCGTTGAGCAGGGAGCCCCGCGGAGCCCTCACCGTTACGGGGCGCCAGGCGCCGGCGGACGGGGGCGCGTCCGGGTCGCAGACGACGCGGACCGCGTAGAAGCAGGCCGCCTTCGTCACCGACAGCGGACAGTTGAGGTTCCCCTCGATCTGTCCGGCCGAGCCTTCGAAGTCGAGCTCCAGGGAGTCGCCGCTGACGATCGCCCGCAGCCGCAGCGGGATGTCGCCGTCGAGCCCTTCCAGCAGGTCCTCGGCCGAGCTCTCGCCGTCGGGCATCGCCTGGAGGGAGGCGCGGGTGCGCCGCTCGGCGTAGTCCAGGATCTCGGTCGTCGCGGTGCGCAGAAGTTCCACGCCATGCCGATCGGCCAGCTGTTCGAGCCTGCGGATCCCGGTCAGGTTGGCGGCGCGCTGGGCGCGCAGATCCGCGAGTCGCTGATCCGGGTTGCGCATTCGCGAGGCGAGATCCGAGAGGACCTCGTCGTCCGCCCGGGTGGGTGGGATCACGACGCCCTCCTCGTCCAGCGTCACCGAGAGCGCCGGCATGCCCCCTGCCGTCGGCCCGCCGATGTCGGCGTGGTGGGCGCGGGAGGCGGCGAAGCCGAGGAGCTCACCGGCCGGGGCGAAGACAGGGCTGATCAGCGTGATGTCGGGCAGGTGGGTGCCGCCCCGGTAGGGGTCGTTGAGGATCCAGAGATCGCCATCGTGGTGCTCCTCGTCGACGATCACGGCGACCGCGTCGGGCATCGAGCCGAGATGCACCGGAATGTGCTCCGCCTGCATGACGAGCTCGCCCTTGGCGTCGAAGAGTGCGGTGGAGCAGTCGTGGCGCTCGGTGATGTTCGGCGAGTGAGCCGAGCGGATCAGAACCGCGCCCATCTCGTCGCACGCGGCCCGCAGGGCTCCGGTCATCACCTGCAACCCGACCGGGTCGAGGCCGCTCATTCCCGCACTCCGGTGATCGTTCCCGCTTCGTCCACGGATGCGTTCCAACCCGGCGGCAGCACGAGCGTGGCCTCGGGGAGCTCGAAGACGCATGGTCCGGCGGCGGCGAAGCCGGCCTTCGGCTCCCCGCGGAACACTCTCGTCGTCATCCACTCGCCGTTGAACCGGGCCTCGCGCGCGTCCTCGCTGAGCTCTCCGCTCGCAGCGGCCGTCGGATGCGGCTCCGGGCCAGGCTCGACGACCGCCACCCTGATGGTCACCAGCTCGACCTTCCCCTCGGGGTCTCGGTAGCCGTAGCGGGCCTCGTGCTCGCGCGCGAAGTCCTCGGCGAGCTGGACCGGGTCGGGCTTGGGCGGCCCGGGAATCGGCAGCTCGAACGCCTGGCCCCGGTAGCGCATCTCGTAGACGACCTCGAGCTCCGCTGCCTCCATTCCCTCCGCCAGCGGTGCGCTGAGCGCCTCGACCTCCTCGGCCACCCGGATCGCGGTGATCTCCTCAGCCGCAAGCAGCACGGTTCGGGCGGTGTCGCGGCGGTGCCCCGCCGCGATCAGTCCCAGCGCCGACAGGACGCCGCTGGCCCGCGGGCAGACGATGCGGCCGACCTCGAGCTCATCGGCGAGTGCCGCAGCGTGCATCGGTCCAGCGCCGCCGAACGGGAGCAGCGCATAGTCGCGCGGGTCCACGCCGCGCTCGACCGTCACCACGCGGAGGGCGCGAATCATCTCCTGGTTCGTGACCCGGACGATCCCCTCGGCCGTCTCCACCTCGCCGAGCCCAAGCTCGGCCGCGAGGGAGCCAACCGCGCGCCGTGCCGCATCCGTGTCGAGGGCGACGCCGCCGGCGAGATCCGAGTCCGATGAGAGGTAGCCGAGGAGCAGATTGGCGTCGGTCACCGTCGGCTCGTTCCCGCCGCGTCCGTAGCAGGCCGGCCCGGGCTCGGCACCGGCCGAGCGAGGACCGACGCGCAGCGCACCCCCGGCGTCGCGCCAGCCGATCGAGCCGCCACCGGCCCCGACCGTGTGGACGTCCACCATGGGCAGCTGAATGGGGCGGCCATCGATCTCGCGCGAGTCGGTCCGCCTCACGCGCCCGTCGTCGACGACGCACACATCGCAGGAGGTGCCGCCCATGTCGAGGCCGATCGCATCCGCCTGCCCGGCGCTCCTCGCGAGGAGTCCGGCCCCCACCGCGCCTCCCGCGGGCCCCGAGAGGACGCTCCAGGCGCCGGACCGGGACGCCTCCGCCGCGTCCGCGGTGCCGCCCGAGGACTTCATCACCTGCGGCTCGGCGAGGCCCATTTCCCGGCAGGCGGCGGTGAGCCTCTCCAGGTAGCGCCCGAGCAGGGGGGAGAGGTAGGCATCGATCACCGTGGTCGAGAAGCGCTCGTACTCGCGGAAGGCCGGGAGCACCTCGTGGGAGGTGGAGACGTGGACGTCCGGGAGCGCCTGCCGGAGCGCCTCGCCGATGCGGCTCTCGTGGTCGGGGTCGCGAAAGGCGAAGAGGAAGCAGACGGCGACCGAGTCGGGGGCGGCCGCCCCCAGCCGCTCAGCCAGGGCGGTGACCTCCTCCTCGGCCAGTTCCTCGACCACCGAGTCCGCGCCGAGACGCTCCCGGACCTCGAACTTCAGATCCGGGGCGACGAGCGGCCGCGGCTTCGCCCGGCAGGGGTGATAAAGGCTCGGTCGGTCCTGCCGGCCGATCTCCAGGAGGTCCGAGAACCCGCGTGTCGCGACGAGCGCGGTGCGAGCCCCACGCTCCTCGAGCAGCGCGTTCGTCCCGACTGTCATGCCGTGGGTGAACGCCTCTATGTCGCCGGCCTCGGCGCCGGCCTGAACCAGAACCTCCTCGACCGCTGCGATCACCCCGCGCGACTGGTCCTCCGGCGTGCTCGGGACCTTGGCGGTGGTCAGAACCTCAGC
>DASTAI010000075.1:0-4795 GCA_035712865.1 Solirubrobacterales bacterium | reverse complement strand
GGAGAGCACCTGGACGTACCAGAGCCGCAGAAACAGGACCGAGAAGATCGCGATGGCGAGGCCGGCGATGATGGAGATGCGGAGAGCGAGAGGAGACGTTCGCCTCTCTGGCTCCACTTCGTCTCGACGCAGGTACATGCTCAGCCACTCTCCACGGGTCGCGGTGCGGGCGTGCGTCGCGCCCCTCTGCGCTCGTCCACCAGGGCGGAGCGCACCATCAGTCTGACGATCCAGAGGACGGGAATCGCGAGCAGGGCGCCGATCAGGCTCTTGATCAGCGCATCGCGCACCACCAGGAAACTCACATTCGCGTCGATCCCCGTCCCGATCTGGATCGCGGCGATCACGATAGCGCCGAGCAGCGTGAGCGAGCCCCCGAGCAGGGCGACCGCCGCACGCGTGGGACGGCCGAGTGTCTCGCGGTAGCGACCGGCCACGTAGCCGACCGAAAGCAGCGTGAGCGCGAAGGCGCCCATCGTCTCGAGCAGGAGGCAGTCGAGCAGGAGCCCGACCGAGAACCCGGTGACGGCGCCGGTCAGGCTGCCGCCGAGGATTCCCACGGAGAACACGACCAGGAGTGCGATGTCGGGGCTGGTCCCGAAGACGTCCATCTTCGAGAAGCAGACGACCTGCGCCACGGCGACCAGCGCTCCGAGGACGGCCAGCCTGGCGATGATTCCCGGGGTGAGGATCACTGCTTGCCGCCTCCGGTGTGAGTGGTGAGCACCTTGACGAGGTCCATGTTGCGCAGGTCCGCGAACGGCTCGAGGTGGACTCGCTGATACGCCTGCTGCTCCTCGACGGTCGCCCTCGTGATCTTCCCGATCGGGATGCCCGGCGGGAAGATCGAGCCGAGGTCGCCGGTGGAGAAGCCGGCGGTGACCACCATCTGGCCCTCGGCGATGCGGGAGCCGCGCTCGAGATAGTCGAGTTGGAGGTCGTTGGGATTCCCGACGTCGGGCTGGACGACGCCGGTCGCGCCGCTCGGGGTGACCCGCGCGGTCACCGCGCTGTCGGCGTCGGTGATGAGCGTGACCTGGGCGGTGTTGGGGGTCGTCTGCGTGATCTTTCCGGCCAGGCCCTGAGCCGCGACCACGGGGTCGTTGATCCGGACCCCGTCGCCGGAGCCCTTGTCGATCGTGACCGTCGAGTACCAGACTGTCGGCGAGCGGCCGATCACCCTCGCCGTCACGGGGTCGGTCCCATCGGGGACGATTCCTCCGCTGGTGATCTCATTGAGCGCCGCCAGCTCCTTCGACTCCTGTTGCTGGGTCTGCTCCCTCGCCAGCTGGTCCCGGAGGGTCGCGACCTGGTCCTCGAGGCGGGAGCGGTCGCCGCGGGCGTCGAACGTCTCTCCGAACCAGTTGACGAGGTCGCGGGCGGGCTTGAGCGCCCGGTCCGCGCCCGACTCGATCGGGCTGAACACCGTCGAGACGACGTCCTGGACGCCGTGGAGGGGCCCCCCGTTGCTCTCCCGGTAGTACAGGCTGAGGAGTGTCAGCGAGGCGGCGACGAGCAGCAACAGCACCGCCCGTCGACGGCGCACTTGCTTGCGGTACATGTCTGGCTAGCCCTCAAAACTCACGATGGATTGGCCCCCCGGCCGCGCGGTGCCCGAGAGTAGCGCCTAGTCTCAATAGGACCTGAAACTCGCCTGGCTAAACGGGTGGCGGCTAGCGCCGCCCCCTCGCATAACTCGCGTGGATCGCCTGCAGCAGCCCGAGCGCGAGGAAGGTGCCGAGGACCGATGAGCCGCCGTAGCTGATCAGCGGCAGCGTGATGCCCGTGACGGGCATCAGGCCGAGGTTCATGCCTACGTTGATGATCGCCTGGAAAGCGAGCATTGCCACTATCCCGCCGGCGATGATCACGCCGTAATAGCTCGTGGCTATTCGCATCACCCGGATCGCGCGCCAGAAGAGGAGCGCGTAGAGGAAGACCACGAAGGCGGCGCCGAGGAAGCCGAATCGCTCGCCGATCACGGCGAAGATGAAGTCGGTGTGGCGCTCGGGGAGGAACAGCAGCTCGGTCTGCGTCGCGTCGTCCCCGCGACCCGACCTCTCCCCCGAGCCGACCGCGATGATCGCCTGGTTCACCTGATAGCTGCCGTCCCTCGGGTCGTTGCTCGGATGGAGGAACGAGGTCAGACGGTCCTGCTGGTAGCCGGCGAGCGGGTGGAAACCGACCGCTGACCCCCCCAGGTACGCGCCGCCCGCGAGCAGGGCAACGACCGCGCCCAGGGCCGCGAAGTGCTGCCAGGGAATCCCCGCCACGAAGAGGATCGTCAGCGTGATCGCCACGAGGACGATCCCGGTGCCAAGGTCCGGCTGCAGGAACACGAGCGCGGCGGGCAGCAGCCCGAGCGCGAGCAGACCAATCGTCACGCGCAGGGTGAACGGGCGCCTGATTCGCTCATAGATGAAGGCCGAAAGGGAGACACAGAGGAGGACCTTGGCGAGCTCGGATGGCTGGAACTGGAAGAAGGGCAGCTCGATCCAGCGGTTCGACCCGCGGATCGCCGTCCCCACCAGCAGGACGAAGGCGATCGAGCCGACCATGAAGGCGTAGATGCTCACCCTCAGCTCCCGCAGCCGCGTGTAGTCGATGTGGCTCACGGCGATCATCAGGGCGATCCCCAGGACGCCGTAGATCGACTGGCGCACGACGAAGTAGAGGGGGTCGGCGGCGACCTCGTGCCGGCTGGCGGACTCAAGCGTGAAGATGCTGAAGGCGATCAGGCCCACCGCGGCGGCCAGCATGATGCCGTCGAGGTTGCGGAGGTTGAGGACCTCCACGAGGCGGGACCGCGGCGGCGCGATCGTGAGTGAGGGCTTGGCCGCTTCCATCAGCCCGGCCCCGCGGCGTGTGCCGCCGCGGTGTCGACGCCTCCGCCGTGCTGGTTGAAGTAGCGCTCGAGGATCTCGCGCGCGATCGGCGCGGCCGTCTCGACCCCGAACCCACCCCGCTCCACGGTCACCGTGACGACGATCTGCGGGTCGTTGTAGGGCGCGACGACGCTGTACCAGGACTGGTCCTGCTGGCCCTGGCGCTCGGCGGTCCCGGTCTTGCCTGCGACCGGGATGGGGAAGCTGCCCATGACCGGATATGAGGTGCCGCCGGGCTCGTCAGCGGCGCGGTGCAGGCCGTCGAGGATCACGCTTCGAGTCTCGTTCGAGATCCGGAGGTGGCGCTGCGGACGCGGATCGATCTTGCGGACGGTCTTGCCGTGGATGTTCACGACGCTCCCACCGACATGCGGCCGGACGAGGGTGCCGCCGTTTGCCAGGGCGGCATAGGCGCGGGCCAGCTGCAGTGGGGTGACCATTACGTCCCCCTGCCCGACAGCGAGGTTGACGTTGTCGCCCTGGTTCCAGGGACGGTCGATGTAGGGGTTCTTGTGGCTTCGGAAGACGCGGTTGCGCCACGCGGGCGTGGGGATCAGGCCGGCCGTGGCGTCCGGCAGGTCGACCTGCGGCTTGCGTCCGAGCCCGTACTTGAATGCCCAGTCCTGGATCTGTCCGCCGTTGCCGCTCGCCTGAGCGTGAAGCCCGAGGTTGAAGAAGTAGACGTCCGAGGAGACCTGGAGGGCGGTGGTCATGTCGATCGGCCCGTTGGCCGCCCCGCCGGCGTTGTGGACCACGAGACCGCCGATGTCGAGTGAGCCGGTGTCGTCGAAGATCGTGCTCGGAGTGATCAGGCCGTCCTCCAGGGCGGCGGTCGCGGTGATCGGCTTGAACGCCGATCCCGTCGGGTAGCCCCCCTGGTCGGCGCGGTCGACCAGCGGATCGCCGGGCTGGTCGGCGAAGGCGTCGTACTGGGCCGTCGTGTGAGGCTGCGTGTAGAAGGACGGGTCGTAGGTGGGGTACGAGCCCATTCCCAGGATCGCGCCGGTGTGGACGTTCATGGCGACGAAGGCACCCGGCAGGCCCTTTGCGTGGAGCGCGGCCTCGCCCGTCTCCTGGAGGCCCGAGTCGAGCGTCAGCCTGAGGTTGTCCCCCGCCTGCGCGGGTTGATTGCCGAGGGTCCCTCGTGGGCGCCCGAGCGCGTCGACCTGGATCCGCTCGGCGCCCGCGGTTCCGCGCAGGAACTTGTCATACGTGTACTCGACGCCCGCCTGGCCGATGATGTCGCCCGGCTTGAGCGTCTTGTACTGGGGCCTGGTCAGCTGGTGGGGGCTGATCTGGCCGACCTGTCCGAGGATGTGGGCGGCCAGAGTCCCGTCCGGGTACTTGCGGACATAGGTGCGCTCCACGCTGACGCCGGGGAAGCTCTCCTTGTTCTCCAGGAAGTAGAAGAGAAGCCGGCGATCGAGGCCCTGTTTGAGGACCACCGGATAGCCGGCGTACTGGGGCGTGGCGCGGACCCGCTGGCGGATCTCCCGCCGAGAGAGCCCGAGCAGTTCCCCGAGCTTCGTCAGCTCGCCGCTCCGTGCGGACTTGTCGCTCGGCAGAGCCGAGGGCCGCAGCTGAAGGGTCATCACCGTGCGGTTCTCCACCAGGACCTTGCCGTTGCGGTCGAGGATGTCGCCCCGGGGCGGGTGGACGCGGACGTCGAGCACGCCGTGGTCCTGCGCCAGCGCTCGGTAGTGCGGTCCGTCGAGGATCTGGAGCGACCAGAGGCGGAGCAGGACCGTCGCGACGGCCGCGACGACGACCGCCCCCAGAATCGCGATGCGCAGGTTGAGCCGATTGGTCAGCCGCGGCGGGATGTCCTCGGGACGGTCCAGGAGATACATGGCCGCGACTTCCTCTCAGCCGGCGCTCAGTAGCGCCTCCGGACACGGGAGTTCTTGAGG
>DASTAI010000074.1:0-7276 GCA_035712865.1 Solirubrobacterales bacterium | reverse complement strand
CGCGCATCACCGCTCGAGCCGGGATCTCGAGGCGGTCCAGTACAAAGGGACCGAGAGCCTTGCGAGCCAGGCCTCTCGGGACTGATCCGCGGTTAGGCCGTCCGGCCCGCCCGAGATGCTCGGGCACCCGTCCCACCCGGAATTCGAATTCCCGTTCGAGTGCGGCCGTCAGGTGCGCGGTTCGCTGAATGCGAGGGGAGATGGGGAGATCGCCGGCAAACTCGGCAAATGAGACCACGATTGCCTGCCGGTCGGAGGGCGTCCCTCCGCCGTTCGCAGAACTCCCTCCATGTAGGTGATCGTCCACCGGCTCATCACCGCAGCCTGGAGACCAGGCGCCGGCCGTCGGTTGCCTCGAACCGCCCATCGAACGTGTAGGTGTGGGCGCAGAGGTTGCGCTCTCCCGCCCAGCTCGGCTCGAGCGTTCCCACCGGTCTCTCCTGGTACTCGTTCGGCGTCAGTACGTCGATGGCGTTGAACACCACTCGAGAGCCGTACCGGCCCGTGCAGTCCTGGGCGGGCCGGATGACGAGCTCGCCATGCAGGAACGGCCGCCCCGCTGGGCGGGCCCAGCGGGCATCGGATACGACCGGGTTGAGCGGATGAGCGGTCCAGCCAGAATCGAGTCGGTCGCTGAAGTAGAGGAACGTCTCGTCGCCGAGGAGGCCGTCGGCGAAGGGCTGGCTCACCCACATCCAGTACAGCCCGCCGTGCTGCAGCACGCTTGCATCGACGGCCTGCACACCCTCGATCAGCGCCTCGACGGAGGTCCAACCTGTCGGGAAGTCCGTGGCCGCCCAGAGCTCGACGCGATGAGCCTCGCCCGACTCAGGGATCATGAAGGTCTCCGCGCCATCACGGAAGACGTACGGGTACGAGAGGTGGTGGGGGGCACGCAGAATCGGCTCGGGCTCGCTGAGCTCGGCGTTCCCCTCCAACCGGGCCACAGCGAGCTCGCCCTTCGCATCGCCGTAGCCGAGCTGTTCGAAGAAGACGAGCGTCTCGCCGTCCCGCTCGAAGACAAAAGGATCCGCCCATTGGCGGTCCGCGGGCGGGGACATCATCCGCCAGGGACGGGGATCCTCATGCGGAAGCATGTCCGCCCGTCGTTGCCGAACCCCAAGGAACCATTGGCGGCGGTAAGCGGCGCTGCGAAGCCTGCGTTTCACGACCCGACCGGCGACCCTGGCCGCATGTCGGACCACATCCGCGTTGGAGGGCGCGCGCCCCTGCCGGCCACTGCGGTCCACCCTCTCCGCTGCCGGCGTCCATCGCCCAGCCGCAAGGTCCTCAAGCCGCCGGAGCACGAAGCGGGCGCTCTTCCAGTAGGCGGCGTTGCGAGTGCGCTGCAGCGAGATCGGGTCGGTCGGGCTTGCCGACCGGTAGAGCACCTTGCGCCCCTCGGTGGTTGGATCGGTGGCCTCGAGCGCAACCTTGGAGGCAGGCTGGTCGAAGTAGACCTCCCAGAACAACGCCGGCTCGTCGCCGTTTCGGCCCGGCTCGCCGACGTGGAGGTACCAGATGCCATGTCTGTTGACGAACGGAAGGTCTTCGGGGGCAGGCGTTGTCCCCAGGCAGACGAGGACGTCAAGCGTGGATTTTTCGGAGGGGATCTCAGGACGTCCGTCGCGCGCGCGGGTTTGTTCCGAAAGCGCCGGGAGCTGCATGACGGGCAAGCCTTCGAGCGCGGGCGAGACTTCCACCGGCTTGAGGGCGTCGGACGCATCGCCGAACACCCGTCGATCCAGAGCCTCATAGAGCGCGAAGAGGACCGAGCGCTGCCTCTTCTCGACCCGATTGGAGATAACACCCAGCGTGAGCTCCAGTCCCTCATGTGCATGGATCGCGTTCAGCGTCCACGCGGCCCACGCGGGCGCCCGCATCCCATCCAGCACCACCCCGACGCGCACCGCAGTCTCCGGCTCCGAGGTCCTCATCGCATCGAAGCCCTCGCCGGGGAGTTGGTTGCGAAGTTGCCGTTTCGCTCCGAATACAGCTCCTCGTAAAGTCGTTGCAGGCTCTCGACGGTTCGGCCGAGACTGAACTCGCGGCGGCAACGGTCCCGGGCCCGGGCGCCCATCTCGCTGCCGCCGTTCAGATCCGACAACAACCCGCCGATGGCGGCGGCGAGAGCCGCCTCATCGCGCGGAGGCACGAGGACGCCATGGACCCCATCCTCGATGGTCTCCGGGATGCCGCCGACCCTCGTGGCCACGATCGGCTTGCCGGCATCCATGAACTCCAGGATCGAGCGCGGACTGCCCTCGTAGTCCGAGCAGATCACTGCGACGTCGATCGCGGCGAGAACGTCGTGCACGTCGGTCCGGGCGCCGGCGAAGTGAACGCGGTCGGAGAGTCCGAGCTCCTCTGTAACCGTCTCCAACCGCGCGCGGTCGGGGCCGTTGCCGGCGATCAGTACGCGGAGGCCGGGAAAGTCCCTGGCAAGGAGCGCCGCGGCCCGCACCAGGACGTCGAGCGCCTTCTCCGAGCGGATGATGCAGACGGTGCCGATCACTGGCTCGTCGCTGCTGATACCTAGATCCGCGCGCAGGGCGCGTCCGTCACCGCGCGGGAGCGCCTGGATTCCGTTCGGGAGCAGCACCAGGCGCTCGGAAGGGACGCGCTCCACCTCGATCATGCTGCGCCGCGCCTCTCCGGACACCACGATCATCGCGCCGGCGCAGCGCGCGATGAGCTCTCGGTCGATCACCGCGTGCAGCGCGCGCCCGTTGAAGTCCCTGTTGTGCTCATGGGCTATCACCACGGGCACCTTGGCGAGCCGACCGAGGAGTGATCCCCACGCGTTCTGCCCGAAGGCATGGGTATGAAGCACGTCGATCCGCTCGCGCCGCAGCGCGATCAACAACGGCCACCAGGCAAGTGGGTCGAACTTGAAGCGACGTTTGAGAAAGCGGACGTCGACGCCGCGTCGCCGCAGATCCGCGACCACGCTCTCGCCCGTGCGATCACTCGGCGGACGGCTTACGAAGAGGATCCGCTCGAACCGCTCCGGATCGAGCTCGACCAGCAGGTCACGAGCCACACGCTCGGCGCCCCCGCCCCCGGCGGGACCGATCTCACGCACAAGCGTGACGACCTTGAGTCGACGCTTACGGAACACCTAGCCCGACCTCACCGTGGCCGAAAGCCCGGGCGCCACGCGCGGGCGATCGCTCACCTCACCGTCCGGTCTGGACCGCTTCCACATCCTCCGGACCAGACTGCGGAACTCGGACAGGGTGCCCGGAACAAGCACATGCAGGATCCCGGCGTAGATCGCGAATCCGAGCGCCGCCTCGAGCGCAACCAGGAGGAGGCCCACAGCAGTGGCCTGATCTCCTGCCTGCACGACGAAGGTCTCGAGCGGGTAGAGGACCGCCACCATCACGAGCGAGGCGAAAAGCGGGGCCCGGATCGCGTCCAGCAGCCTCGCGAGCGGGAGGCCGACGACGTTGTGGGCGCGGTTGAACGCGTACGCGGCTCGCACCACCGACCCGATCGAGAGTCCGATGCAGACACCGACCAGACCGAGTGGCAGCAGTGCGATCATCGCAGCGCTTCCGAAGACGACCTCGACGACGTTCAGCCGCGTGACCACGTCTGGTCGTCCGTCCGCCTTCAGTGTCTCCACGATCAGAGAGCTGACGCCCCTGGCGGCGGTGAACACGCCGAGTGCCATCGCCGCCTTTCCCGCGTCCGACCAGATCGCGCCGAAGGCGAGGGTCGTCAGGGGCTCGGCGAGCGGGATCATGATCAGGCCGCCGCCGAAGGCGAGGATCGCCATCCAGCGCAGCGCCCGCAGCGCGCTGGCCTGGAATCGCTCGCGCTCGGTCGCGATCCTCGCGAAGGCCGGGAACAAGACGTAGGAGGCCGCCGCCATCAGCATCGCCAGCGGCAGGGAGGCGATCCGGCGGCCGTATCGGAACTGGCCCAGCGGGGCGGCGCCGGTGAAGCGCCCGAGCAGAAAGACCGGGATCTCCTCGCTCACTCGAATCACCGTGGTTGCGGCGATCGTGTGCCGCCCGTAGGAGATCAGCTCCCGCCACATCGCGAACGACGCGAGTCTCAGCCGCGGTCGCCAGCGTGCCAGGCTCCAGGACAGAATGGCGCTGACGAGAACGGACGCGTACTGGGCGAGCACGAGCCCCCAAACACCGAGCCCGCCGGCGGTCAGCACAATGCCCGTAATGCCGAAGGCCAGGACCCCCGCGGGCTCGACGATCGTGCGGCGAAGGAAGGAGAAGCGCCGCTGCATCAAAGCATCCGGAACGATTGAAGTCGCTCGCACGAGGCTGATCCCGGAGGCCGCGGCGGCGACCCCCGCGATGGTCTCACTGCCGAAGAATGACCCGATCACCGGGGCCGCGGCGAGCAAGAGGAGCGAGACCATCAGGCCGCCGAGGACGGTCGCGATGACCGCGGTGGACGCTGCTTCCTCGATCCGGTCACGCCGGTAGACGAGGGCCGACAACATCCCGGACTCGGTGTAGAGCTGGGCCAGCGCGAGCAGGACCAGGCCCGCCGTGAACTGGCCGAACTCGGTCGGCGTCACCAGTCGCGCCAGGACGAGATAGGCCGCGAGGGTGAGCGTTTGGCTGAGGGCATACCCGACGCCCGCGAGCGCCGTTCCCCGCACCACAGTTCCCGTGAGGCCCTCGGCGGCTGCCCCCTCAGCCTCGCCGTGATCAGGTGTCCGATTCACGTCTCAAGAGACAATGAGTCCTCACCGGCTCACGCCGAGTCGGCTTGCGAGTCGCCGCGCCCGGGCCCTGGGTCGCGCCGGGAGGGTGCGCCACGCCCGGCGCAGGCGATCCACGGCCGCCGCGTTGATGTGCGCCTGGTGCCCGCGGGGCGCCAGGAGGATGGTGCGCACCGTGCGGGAGGAGGTCGCGAAGCGACGCTTGAACGCCTCGTCTCCTCTCAGCATGTCGTACTCCGTCGCCCCCTCCTCGATCGCCGCACTGATGGTTTCCCCCAGCAGGAGGAAGCCGGGGCTGTGGCGGGACCACGCCGGATCGAATCCGGCCTGGTAGTAGGACCAGCGCCCCCCGATCAACCACCCGTACAGCGCCGCGATCGGAACGCCGTCCACCTCCATCACAAAGAGCCGCAGCCAGCCCCGCTCGAACGCGGCACTCGCGAACTCACGGTGAAACTCGCGGACGGTGGGGTCCGCCAACGCGGAGCTGTCGGAACGCTCGGCCCACCGGGCGTCGTGCAGCCTGAACAGGGTGGCGAGATCGTCGCGGACCTCCTCCGAACTCCGTGTGCGGCGAAACCGCACATCGTGCTCCCTCCGAAGCGAGCGCAGCTTGCGGCCGAGTTGGCTGCGGAGCTGCCGGCTTCGACCCGCCAGGTATTCGTCCCAGCTGAGCCCCGCGAGATCCACGAAGGGCAGGGTGGCTTCGTTTCGCTCGACCGTGGCCAGCGGAGTCTCAGATGCCTTTGCCAGCGCCCGCCACCATTCCCCGTCTGCATCGACGTTCTCGAGCAGGAGCGAGCGGAGGCCACGGCCAGGCGGCGCAATGGCGGGCGCGAGGACAACGGCCACCGCCTCGTCGTCGCCACGGTCCGCGACCGGATGGAAGCTGTCCCCGATCGGGCACACCCGGACGTCCCGAGGGCCGTTGTTCTTGGAGCTCACCAGCGGGAGTAACCCTCGAACCGTCCCGTCAGGGGTGCGGGCCACGGCCACGTGTGGCTCCCAGCCCTGGCCGCAGTGGCGCAGCCAGGCCAGGAACCATTCGGGCGTCAGAAACGCATCTCCCCGCCTCTCGGCGAGGGCGCGCCATTCTCCGGCAAGCGCCGTGAGTTCCCCGACTTCGGTGATCAGCCCGGTGCGATCGCGAGGTCCCCCAGCGGTGGCTGTGGTCCTCATGCGACCCCCGTCCGGCGGATCAGGACGGGCACCGTCCGGATCAGGATCCCGAGCTCCCGCCACATCGAGGTGTGCCGGAAGAAGCTGATCTCGAGCCGGCACCGCTCGGTGAAGTCCATGGAGTTCCGGCCCATCACCTGCCAGGGCCCGGTCAGCCCGGGCGCGAAATCGAGGCGCTCGGTCTGCCAGGGCAGATAGGTATCCGCAGCGAAGCTGGTCGGGCGAGGCCCGACGAGGCTCATTTCGCCCCGGAAGACGGACCAGAGCTGGGGAAGCTCGTCGATACTCGTCTGACGAAGCAGGCGGCCCAGCCGCGTTACCCGCGGATCATGTTCGAGCCTGAAATCCGGCCAGGAGACCGAGCTTCGCTCGCGCAATGACTCCTTGAGCTCATCCGCATGCGGCACCATGGTGCGGAACTTGGCGAGCTGGAACCGGCGCCCCTGCCTGCCTGAGCGCGATTGGCGAAAGAGGATGGGCGCGTCGCGGCATTCGAGCTTGACCGCCACCGCCACCGCCAGCAGCAGCGGCGTCAGCAGGATGAGTGCTGTCGCTGAAACGACCATGTCCATTGCTCGCTTGACCACCGCATACCCACGGTTTGGGGGGCCAAATGTCGTCATCCCTTTCCCGTCCTCGTCCAGCTGGATCGCTCAGCCCAAGCATCGACCTACTCGAAATTAGTCGGGCAGAGGCAGGGCTCTGGGGGAAGATCCCCCGCAGGTGGCGGGGTAGTTTTCTGCCCCCCTCAGGAGCCGAGCGTGAGCTTGACGGCTGTGCCCGGCGGGACCTCGGTCCCAGGACGCGGCCTCTGCTTGGTCACCCTCCTGCCGCCCTTCTTCTTCACCACCTTGCCCTTGCAGCCCGCGGCTCGCAGCTTGCTCCTGGCCTTCCTCGCGGTCTTGCCCTTCACCCTGGGGACGATGCAGTTGGAGACGACGGTTGCGTTGAAGCCAAGCTCCAAGGTGTCGCTGGTGCTCGACGTTCTGGGCGCGGCGTTGTCGATCAGCGGCGGAATGTAGGCGTCGAGGGCGGCACCCGGAGTGGCGTCACTGTTTCCGAGGGCGGAGCTCGCGGAATCGGAGGCCAGGCCGATGCTGTCGCCGGCACTGATGGCCAGCCTGGCCTTGAACGTGACGATCCCCGGTCCGAGCGTTTCACCGTGTGCCGATGCCGTGCTGACGAGCCCGCCGCCGGATGGGTGAAGGATCTGGAGCGTCCAGCCACCCGACGCGTTGATGACCTTCCAGCTTCTGATCTGGCCGTTGAACGGCGAAACCAGCGTGGCGCCCGGGAGCCTGGTCTGCCGAACGGTCGCCGAGAACGTGATCGTGGTGCTCGGGAGCGGATTGGTCAGGGGGCTGCCGAGCGTGACCGTCGCGCCCTGTGCGCCTGAAG
>DASTAI010000073.1:0-5350 GCA_035712865.1 Solirubrobacterales bacterium | reverse complement strand
GATCATCCACCTGCAGGGCGAGGGCCACGAGGGACTGGGGGAGGACGTGGTCTACGACGCCCTCGATCACGTCGCCTTTCAGGACGCGGGCCCCGTCCTGGACCTGGCCGGAGAGCACACGATCGAGTCGTTCTCGCAGCTGCTCGACGGCCTCGAACTCTTTCCAAGCCCGCCCGAGCGCGAGGTCTCGGCGAACTACCGCCGCTGGGCATTCGAGAGCGCAGCACTGGATCTGGCCCTGCGCCAGGCGGACAAGCCCCTGTACGAGGTGCTCGAGCGGGAGTCGCGGCCGGTTACGTTCGTGGTCTCGATGCGGCTCACGCCTCCGGGCTCCGACGAGCTCTCGACGATCGACCCCGTGCGCAAGCGCCTGGAGATCTATCCGACCCTCCGCTTCAAGCTCGACCCGACGAACGACTGGAGCGACGAGCTGATCTCGCAGCTCGTCGAGACGGGCGCTGTTGATTCGCTCGACCTGAAGGGGCAGTACAAGGGGACGCCGGTGGACGTGGAGACGGATCCCGACCTCTACCGCAAGCTGATCGAGGCATTCCCGAGTGCCTGGCTCGAGGACCCGGACGTCAGCGACGAGACGAAGCCGATCCTCGACCCGGTGGCCGACCGCGTCACCTGGGACGCGCCGATCCACTCGGTCGCAGACATCGAGGACCGGCCCTGGGTGCCGAAGATGGTGAACATCAAGCCGTCCCGATTCGGCCCGCTGCGCGAGCTCTTCGCGGGCTACGACTTCTGCGACGAGAACGGCATCGGCGCCTACGGGGGCGGGCAGTGGGAGCTCGGGCCGGGACGCGGGCACATCCAGTACCTCGCCTCGCTCTTCCACCCCGACACGCCCAATGACGTCGCGCCCTCGGGCTACAACACGGCCGGCACCGAGCCGGGCCTGCCGTCGAGCCCTCTCCAGCCGGAGCCGACGCCGACCGGCTTCCGCTGGGGCGAGTAGCTCAGCTGTCGATCACCGTGAACTTCCTGAATGTCTCGGTGATGGTCCAGACCGACTTCGTGCCGGCGCTGAAGTAACCGACGTCTCCCGCCTTCACCTCGATCGACTCGCCTGTATCCGGAAGCTCGATCGTCGCCGCGCCCTCGATCACGTGGAAGGCCTCGTCTCCCTCGAACACGTAGTCGTAGGTCGCCGGCTCCGAGCGCCAGAGGGCGGCATAGAGCTTCACCGGAGAGTCTCCCGCGGGCTCGATCTGATGGTCCTCTCCCACCTGGATCCCGTCGATGATGTCCGGCTGAAAATCTTCGGCATCGACCCGGTCGATCGTGTAAGCGGGGTTCGTGGTCTTCATCACGTGCTCCTCTCGATTTCCGATCGAATTCATTCTCGGCCGGTGCTCAGGCGCGGTCAAGCGGGCCGGGCTATAGGCTGGGGCAATGGCCGACCAGGACTTCACCGACGCCCTCAACGAGCAGATCTCGAACGAGTTCGCCGCCTCGCAGCAGTACATCGGCGCCGCGGTCTACTACGACTCCGAGACCCTGCCTCGCCTGGCCGCCTTCTTCTATCGCCAGGCGGTCGAGGAGCGAAACCACGCCATGATCATGGTCCAGTACCTCCTCGATACCGAGGAGGAGGTCCGGATCCCCGACATCAAGTCCCAGCAGACCCACTACGACGACGTCACGGGCCCGGTCAGGATGGCCCTCGAGCAGGAGAAGCGGGTCAGCGACGAGATCAACGCCCTCTTCAAGCTCGCCCGCGACGCAGGCGACTTCCCGGCGGAGCAGTTCCTCACCTGGTTCGTCAAGGAGCAGGTCGAGGAGGTCTCCTCGATGAACGACCTCCTGAACGTCTGCGAGCGGGCGAAGGACAGCCCGCTGCTGATCGAGGACTTCCTCTCGCGGGAGGCGATCGGCGACGAGGGTGCCGACCCGGCCATGCCGCCCGCCGCGGGCGGCGCGCTTTAGAGCCGCCCAGGCCTGCGCCGACGGGACCGGCGCCGAGCGGAGCGAAGCGCCAGCGTCTGGCGCAGCTCGACGATCTCCGCGCGCATGCCGTTGATCGGCGGGCGGCTGTCCTCGAGGCGACGCGAATGGAGCTCTGTCTCGACGACTCCACCGTCGTCGAGTCTCGCCTCCCAGACCTCGGCGCCGTCGCGGGCGCTGACCGTCTCGACGAGCTCGGTGTCCTCGAAGATCGCCCCCGTCTGATCCTCGAGTCCGAGGCCCGACTCGAGCTCCCCCGCGGCGATCGCGCGCAGGAAGCTGCGCCGGCGGACCGGCTCGCTCAGGTAGTGAACGCAGGCGCTGCCCGGCAGGAGCCCCAGGCCGGCAGCCGCCGCTGGGTCTCCCTGGGAGCTCGTGATCCCACCCTCGAACCAGATCATCGCCCCGGCGCTCTGGCCGCAGATCAGAATCCCCTCGCGCCAGCACTCCCTTAGCAGCTCGTCGAGGCCGTGCGCCCTCCAGATCGCGACCAGGTTGAGCATGCTGCCTCCGCCGGCGTAGATCACGTCCTGCGCGAGCAGCTCCTTGCGCAGGTCCACGGGCTTCTCCCCGAGCCTGAAGAGCGAGATCACCTCGGGCACGCAGTCGCGCTCGGCGAAGGCACGGCGGAAGCGGGCGATCTGGTCCTCCGGGTCGCCGCTCGCGGTCGGTAGCAGGCAGATTCGCGGCCTCGGCGACTCGGCGAGATCGACGATCAGGTCGCAGATCGCGTCGTTGCCCGCGCGGCGGTCGAAGTCGTGGCCGCCGAGTGCGAGGATGCGGCCGCGAGTCGTCACGCCGGCTACGCCGCGGCTCGGCGCACGAGCGGGATCACCGTCGCCGGCCCCTCCGCGCCCAGATATCGGGTGGCCAGCCTGGTCTCCTGGATCTGGCTGCCCCGACGCTCGAGCTTGTAGGCGCGGGCCTCGGGCCGGGAGGCGACGACCTCGACCAGCTCGCCATCGACGAAGCGCATCGCGGCCCCGTCCTCGGCGGCATAGCCCGCCGGCATGCCGTCGAGCAGTTGGCGATGGAAGGCGCCCCGGCGGTCATCGTCGCCGTAGTGCACGGCATTGGAGTGCGGTAGGAAGCCCAGGGCCGGCACACGCCTTACCTCGCCGTGGTAGCCACTTACCGCCTCGCTGAACCAACAGAGCGACCCCGCGCTGAGCCCGCAGAGGATGACACCCGCCTCATAGGCCTCCCGCAGTATCGAGTCGATGCCATGAGCGCGCCAGACACCGAGCAGCGAGACCAGGCTGCCCCCTCCGACGTAGATCAGATCTTGGGCGAGGAGGTGGGAACGGATGTCCGCCACTCCGCGCTCCCTGCGAAACAGGCTGATGTGAGACGGCCGCGCCCGCTCACGGAAGGCGTTGTAGAAGCGCACGAGGTAGTGGTCGGCGTCCCCGCTGGCGGTGGGGAGGAAGCACATCCTTGGTATGCCGGTCCCGGTGAGTCCGAGGACGTAGTCGTCGAGCAGTGGGTTACCGGACTCCTGGGAGAACCCGCCGCCGCCGAACGCGACCACCTGTCTCATCGCCCGCATGCAGGGAAATTGTCGGTTCGCCGCCTCGCCTGATGCTTGGACCGATGTCGAAAGATCGACGGGACCCGCTCGACCGCCTGTCGAACTCAGGCGCCGTCCGACGGGACCGAACCGCCTAGGTGTGCCTGGCGGTGGCGTGCCGCCTGGCCTGCACCGTGGGATCGGGCTGCCTCTCCTGGGCGAAGAGGGCGACCAGAATTAGCGGGGCGAACCAGACCGCGTAAGGGAAGAACCAGTGGTTGGCCGTCACCTGGATCGCGATCAGCAGGGCCGCTCCCAGAGCCGCCAGCTGCGCCGTGGTCCGGCGTCTGGGGACAAAGAAGAACGCCACCGCCAGCGCCACCGCGACGACCTTGGCCACCGTTTGGAGGGGATGCAGAGAGGGCGCCTGCCCCCAGACGCTGAAGGGGGAGCCGCGAGAGGCCTGGTAGCCGAGTGAGCGGTCATACAGCTCGCGGAAGCCGCCGTCGGGCAGCAGCGGGATCGTCACGACCGCCGCCGTGACGAGGAAGGCGAGCGCGAAGATCGCCAGCTGCCTCGGGCGGCGGTCCCCGTGACCGGCGGCGAACAGCGGCGCGAGGATCAGCGGGCCGAACTTGGTCAGGCCGGCCAGGGCGGAGAGCGCCCCGCGAGCCGGCGCGGACGAGGCCGCGAGCAGGCAGCAGACGACGAGGAACGCCACCAGCGCGTCGTTGAAGCTCGAGGCCAGCGTGTACATCGTGAACGGGTACGCGAGCCACGCGTAGGCGAGAGCGACGCCGAGGGTGGTCCCCTCGGCCGCCGGCCTGAGCCGACGGCCGAGGCCGAAGAGGGCGAGCGCCGTGAGTAGCTCGAAGCCGACCGCCGCCGCGCGGGCTGCGGCAACGTCGTCCCACTCGCCGGACCAGGGCAGGACCGCCTCGAACGGCGCATAGGTCAGATAGTTCACCGGGCCGTAGACGTCGCCCCGGATCGGCACCCCGGACGAAGCGCCCTCGCCGTAGACGTCCTCTCCGTGCGTGAGGCGGTCGGCTCCGACAACGCCCGCGAGCCCGACGTCGATCACCTTGCCCTCGGTCGCCATGTAGGCCGTGTGGAAGACGACCAGCGCGACGATGCCTGCCACCAGCGCCCCCGGCGGGAGGATCGGGAGGATCCGGTCCCGCCGCTCGAGCGAGCGGAATCCCATGATCACGGCTCGCACGAAGAGATAGGCGAGCACGGGATAGACCAGCGCGACCGAGGCCTCGATCTTCGCGTGGTTGAAGAAGGCGAGGGGGATACTGAAACCCAAGAGCGCGAGCAGGTCGAGGTGCACGAGCCGGAACGGCCGGCGGGGGTCGACGAAGGGCGCCAGGAAGAGGACGCAGAGCGGCAGCCAGAGCCACAGACTCGAGACCTTGCCCGAGACCGCGCCGGGATACCCGCGCGCGAGTTTGGTATCGACCTGGGTGCCGGTCCACTTCTCGACCACACAGCCGCCGGTGTCGTCGATCACCACCTGGCCGACGGCCTTCCCATCGGCGTCGAGGTAGTCGACCTGCCACTGGCGGATGGAGTCCGGGCCCGTGCGCGTTCGTGTCTCGGGGGGCACTGACCCGGTCGGCGGCAGCGCCTGGGTGGCGATCGCGTTCGCCTGGCCGGCGGTCAGCCGAAAGCCCGTCGGTGTCGTGCTCGCCGGGAGGGCTGCCGAGAGCTTCAGGATCTGGCCGCCGAAGGGCGGCTCGTCGGCCGGATCGAAGGCCGGGTTCCCACACGCACGCGCGGCAGCCGGAGCGGTCAGCGCACCGCAGAGCAGGAGGAGCCCGGCCAGCGGCAGCAGACGGCGCGAGAGCATTCGCAATGGCTACCTGATCGAGGCGCGGAAGG
>DASTAI010000072.1:0-5466 GCA_035712865.1 Solirubrobacterales bacterium | reverse complement strand
CGGATTTCGAGGTGGCGATGATCAGCTTCCCGTTCCGCTGGACCCGAATGTCTTGCCGCTCGCAGTAGCCGTAGAGCAGGCGGGCGCCCTCGACGCAGAGCCGCGCCTTCAGCGACCCCGGCGCGTAGTAGATGCCGGCGTGGATCACGCCGCTGGAGTGGGAGGTCTGGTGAGCCCCGATCCGCTCCTCGCGCTCGAGCACGCAGAGGCTCGCGTCGGGATGGCGGTCGAGCAGCTCGCGCGCGACGGCCAGACCGACGATCCCGCCGCCGATCACGACGAAATCAGCGCTTGGCGGCGGCTGGCTCATCCGGCCGAGACTATGGCGTGACTAGGATCGGCCCGTGGCACTCCCCCTCAAACCGCCGATCAAGCCGCAGCTCGCGCTCTCGCGCAAGGTCCTCCCGGAAGGCGACGATTGGGTGTACGAGCCGAAGTACGACGGCTTTCGCTCGATCGTCTTCGTCGACGGCGAAGACGTCTACATGCAGTCTCGCGGGGGCAAGCCGCTGCGACGCTACTTCCCGGAGGTGAAGTTCCCGCAGGGCCGGTACGTGCTCGATGGCGAGCTGGTCATCCTCGACGAGGACGGCCACGAGGCGTTCGATGCGCTCCAGAACCGGCTGCATCCGGCGGAGTCCCGCGTTCGCATGCTGGCGGAGAAGACGCCCGCGCTCTTTCGCGCCTTCGACGTGCTCGCGATCGACCGCCGCAAGCTCGTCGGCAAGCCCTTCGCCGAGCGCCGCGCCGAGCTCGAGAAGCTGATCGCCGATGCGCCCGGTCGAAAGAAGACGGCCTCAGGGTCGGTGGAGGTGACCCCGCTCTACAAGACCGCGAAGGGCGCCGAGCCGCTCCTGCTGAGCGGAGAGGGGGTGATCGCCAAGGAGCTCGACGCGAAGTACCGGCCCGGCGAGCGCAAGGGCATGGTCAAGGTGAAGCGGGTGCGAACCATCGACTGCGTGGTGATGGGATGGAGGCCGGGCAAGCACGAGGGGACCGTGGGCTCGCTGATCCTCGGTCTCTACGACGGCGGGACCCTGCGGCCGATCGGCCACACCTCGGGACTGAAGGCGAAGGAGAAGAAGGAGCTGGTCGACACCCTCAAGCCGTACGAGACGGGGGAGAAGGGCTCGGGCGATCCGAGTCGCTGGGACGCCGATCGCGAGCTCGAGTGGTTCTCGCTGCGGCCGGAGCTGGTGGTCGAGGTGACCTACGACCACACCTCGGGCGGCCGCATCAGGCACGGCTCGAAGATCGTGCGCTGGCGCGACGACAAGGCGCCGAAGGACTGCAAGATCGACCAGCTCGTCTAGTCGCCCCTTCTTCACCGGCAGCGACAGCTGGAACCTCGCCGACCCCTAGGTCAGTGTCACGTCGGTCCGGGCCAGGGCGAGACGGCGCTGAGGATGTCCGGCCAGATGTAGACCTCCCAGGTCGCGGCGACGACGAGCATGGGGATGGCGATGGCGACGGTGACGAAGGTCGCGGCGAGCAGCTGATCCCACTCGCCCTTGCGGCTGGCGATGGTCCAGGCGGCGAGCGGGAGGAAGACCGCGGTCAACTCGAGCAGGGCATGGGGGAGGGCGGTGACGACGAGCAGAACCGGCGAGATGTGCTCGTCCCAGGCGATCGTCGCGCCGACAAGCCCGAGACCGACGGTCTGGGTGAAGAGCGAGAAGCAAGTCACCCCGATCACCCAGCCGAAGGCGATCGGACGCGCCTTCTCGTGGATCGTCCGCTTGAAGCCCTTGTACCGCGAGGCGGTGAGCGGCAACGTCGCACCGGCGATGAACCCGGCGACGCAGGCGAACGCGTGCAGCGCCAGCACCAGCGAGTTCCGGCCCAGGACCTGCAGGACTTCGATCGGCTGGGGTCCCCCGGGCGCGGTCGGGCCGTAGTGGAAGCCGTAGTCCGGCCTCGCCAATGAGGCGACGAGGGTCACACCGCAGAGCAGGGCGAGCGCGATCAGCACGGCTCCGCCGACCCACGTTCGGATCACCGGCCACGGGTCCTCTCCCCAGCGCTCGAGGATCGAGCGCGTCTGGCGCATGCCGTGGACGAGCACGTACTGGTTCGCGTCCATGCCTGCACTCATCGGCCCCTCCCATCCCGACCTTGACACCACCTCGACCTTCCTTATTTGTGGTCATCTCGGGACCCTCAATCAGGAAGGTCCGAGAAGGGTCCGGAGGTCGGCGAGCATCGGGTCGGGCATTTCGTTGACGTCGCGCCAGGTGTAATGGCGGAACTCGTCGCCCCGCGCGCGTGCCTCGCGTTCTCGCTCCCGGTCCTGCTCGAAGGCGTGCCGACTCCGGTGGTAGTGGTAACCGTCGAGTTCGACGGTCAGCCGCTCCTCGGGCCAGCGGCAGTCGACGTAGCGGCCGTCGATGCGGCGGTTCATCTGCGGCGCCGGAAGGCCGGCCGTCTGGAGCCGCTCGAGAAAGCGAGACTCCAGCCGGCTCAGGCTGACGGGGGCGTCTCCCGAGATCACACGACGAAGCTTGCGAGCTCCAGGCCAGTTGTGGCGGCGACGGAGAACCACTTCGATCCGGTCGGGCGAGGCGTGGTGGCGAACATCTGCCTGATGGACTGCCCGGGCCAGATCGCCCTCCTCTAGCACGGCGGCGAGGTCGACAACCGTCCGCGGGACCGTGGTGATCGGAACGCCGCGCCAGCGCGTTACATCGGTTGGGCGAATCCCTGCCGCGCGGTGGATGACTACGCCCGTCGGTCGGTTCTGCCCTTTTGCAATCACCTCCGGCGGCGGTGAGCCGCGGAGCAACCCGAACAGCCGCCCGGCGGCGCGACCTGCGAGTACCGCCTCATTCCCTGCTGCTTTGACCGCAGCGAGATATCTCGCCTCCAAACTCACGGGTCGATACCCGACCCCGTACACGTTGCGGTGAAGGGGAAGGAGGGAGCCCGTCCGCAAACGTGTCTTGATCTCTGCGACGCTGATGCCCGCTGCGCGCAGTTCGTCGCGACTCACGACGCCGTACGAGCGAACCGCCAGCTCCGCCAAAACCTCGGCGACCTTCCTTTTCTGTGGTCGCATGTCGACCACCAAGCAGGAAGGTCCGAAGGTTCGCCCCCGCCGGGCGGGCCTTCGTTATCGGTTTCTCAGCCCTTGCGCGCCCGGCTGGGCTGCACCCGCTTCGGCTCGCCCCTCTGCTTGGCGAAGTGGGGCGGCCACGGTGCGTCGCCGAGGCCGCCCTCCTCGTCGCGCCGGGCGAGGTCGAGAAGCGCCTCGAGCGAGCCGGCGTTGTGGTCGATGTCCGCCGCCGGGTCGCCCTTCTTAGTCAGTCGCTTCGGGACGGTGTCCAGCCGCAGGTCGGCTGGTTCAACGTCGGGGACCTCGCTCCACTCGAGCGGACAGCAGACCCGGGCGTCGGGCACCGGGCGCACGGAGTATCCCGAGGCGATCGTCCGGTCCCGGGCGTTCTGGTTGTAGTCGACGAAGACCCCGTGTCGCTCCTCCTTCCACCATTTGCTGGTGGCGTTCCTGGGCAGGCGCCGCTCGACCTCGCGCGCTAGGGCGAGCGCGGCGCGTCGGACCTCGATGTAGTCCCAGCGGCGTTCGATCCGCACATTGACGTGGATGCCCCGCGACCCGGAGGTCTTCGGGTATCCGACCAGCCCGTGCTCGTCGAGCACATTCTTGACGCACATCGCCACCTTGCGCACGGTGTTCCACCGCACTCCCGGGGTCGGGTCGAGATCAACACGAAGCTCGTCCGGGTGGTCGAGGTCGTCGCGGCGGACCGGGTGGGGGTTGAAGTCGACCACGCCGAGATTCACCGCCCAGACCAGGTGCGCGGCGTCGTCCACCACCAACTCGGTCGCGCTCCGCCCGCTGGGGAAGATGAAGGTCGCCGTCTGCAGCCAGTCGGGCGCGCCCTTCGGCACCCGCTTCTGGAAGAAGAACTCGCCGGTGACCCCTTCGACGAAGCGCTTCATCGTCCCGGGCCGCTCGCGGAGCTGGTTGACGGCCGCATCCGCGACGGCGATGTAGTACTCGGCGAGGTCCAGCTTGGTGAATCCGGGCTTCGGGAAGAAGACCTTGCCCGGGTTCGACAGCTTCACCTCCCGGCCCGCGATCTCGATCGTCGTGTGATTGGACTTCGCCACTGTGGCGGACATCTTCGCCATTACGACCCCGAATCAGGGGCCGAGTCATCGGCTGATTGAATCCCGCGCATGGACACGCTGGAGACGCTCACCTACGAGGTGACCGGGCGGATCGCCCGGATCACCCTGAACCGGCCGAAGCGCGGCAACGGCATCACCCTCGAGATGCCCCGCGAGCTGGCGGCCTGCGTCGAGCGCGCCAACCTCGACCAAGAGGTGCACGTCATTGCCTTGGCCGGCAACGGCTCTGGCTTCTGCGGCGGCTACGACCTCGTGGGGTCGGCCGAGGGCAACATGGAGGGAATCGCGCAGCCCGACGCACCCGAGGGCTCTCCGCTGGATCCGATGGTCCAGGCGCGCAACCACGATCCGGAGGGGACCTGGGATCCGGTCCTCGACTACCAGATGATGAGCCGCAACCTCCGTGGCTTCATGAGCCTCTTCCACTCGGACAAGCCCACCGTCACCAAGGTGCACGGCTACTGCGTCGCCGGCGGCACCGACATGGCGCTCTGCTCCGACCTGATCGTCGCCGAGGACAGGGCCAAGATCGGCTATCCGCCCGCCCGGGTCTGGGGAGTCCCGACCAGCGCCCTCTGGGCATACCGGGTCGGCCCTGCGCGCGCCAAGCGGCTGCTCCTGACCGGCGACTCCATCGACGGCGCGACCGCGGCCGAGTGGGGCCTGGCGGCCGAAGCGCCACCGGCGGCCGAGCTCGACGATCGCTTCGAGGCCCTGCTCGAGCGGATCGCGAGGGTGCCGGTCAACCAGCTCGTCATGCACAAGCTGCTCATCAACCAGGCGCTCTATGCCCAGGGCCTCCAGGCCACCCAGGAGCTCGGCCTCTTCTTCGATGGCATCGCCCGCCACACCCCCGAGGGCTTCGCCTGGCAGCAGCGCGCCGCCGAGGTCGGCTTCAAGGAGGCCGTGCGCGAGCGCGACGATCCCTTTGGTGACTATCTGAGGTAGGAGATGGCGACGAACCCCGAGATCACAGCCGACAACATCAGGGACTGGCTGCCGGGGACCTTTCCCGGCGGTATGGCGATCGAGCCGGTCGAGATCACCGACGAGGTCGCGACCGGTCGGATGGTCGTGGACAAGCGGCACCTTCACCCCGGCGGCTTCGTCCACGGCGGAGTCTGGACGGCGTTCGGCGATTCCGTGGCCGCCTGGGCGACCTTCCGGAACCTGCCTCCCAACCACGACTTCACGACCATCGAGCTGAAGCTGAACGTCTTCGCCGCCGGCGTCCTCGGGGACGAGCTGCTCTGCGAGGCGCGTCCGCTGCACGTCGGTCGCAGCACCGCGGTGATCGAGGCGAAGATCCGCAACGGC
>DASTAI010000071.1:0-4232 GCA_035712865.1 Solirubrobacterales bacterium | reverse complement strand
GACGATCCCGAGCTGCTGAGGCGGGTCCGTGAGCTGGGGGCGCGACTCAGCGGTGGGCTGAAGGAGCTGGATGGGATCGACGACGTCCGAGGGCGAGGGCTGATGATCGGCGCCGGACTGGCCGGCGGGGATGCTCGGCAGGTTGCGCTACGAGCGCTGGAACAGGGCCTGATCGTCAATCCGATCGGAGAGGAGACGCTGCGCTTTCTGCCGCCGCTCGTGATCGGTGAGGGCGAGGTCGAGGAGGCGCTGGAGATCCTCGGCCGAGTGCTCGACTAGAGTCGCCGGCGTGGACACGCGAACCCGCTGGATCGTCGGCGTCCTGATCGTCCTGGTGATCGGGCTCGGCATCGCCCTGATCATCGTCGCCGCCGACGACTCGAACGACTCGGGCGGCTCCGCGACGAGCCCGGTCACTACGACCGAGAGCCGCTCGACGCCCACCACCACCAGTGCTCCCACCACGACCTCGACGACGACGACGGCGCCCTCGAACGGGGGCTCGGGCGTACCGGGCGGGACGACCTCCGGTCCGAACGGAGAGGGCGGGCTCTAGCCGCCTGCGGCCCTTTGAACTAGCCTTCGAGCGACCATTCGGAGGAAGGACTAGGGGAATGGCCGAGAGCTCGGAGACGGCGATCCTCGCCGGAGGCTGCTACTGGATCATGCAGCAGCTGCTGCGCCAACCCGAGGGGGTCGTCTCCACGCGTGTCGGATGGACCGGGGGTGAGGGAGAGAACCCGACCGAGGAGGACCCTCAGGGTCATGCCGAAGCCGTCGAGGTCGTCTTCGACCCGGAGCGCCTCTCCTATCGGGAGCTGCTCGAGTGGTTCTTCACGGTCCACCGGGCCGACCTTGGCGGAGATCTCGTCGGCGCCAGCACCCGCTCGGAGATCTTCTACACGACCGACACGCAGCGTCAGATTGCCGATGCGACGATCCCCGACGTCGACGCCTCGGGCCACTGGCCCGGCAAGGTCGTGACCAAGGTCACGGAGGCCGGTCCCTTCTGGGAGGCGGTGGCCGGGGATCAGGATGCCCTCCAGCGCTATCCGGACGCATGTCCGTTTCCGCGCTCCGGCGCGGAAGCCAGCGGCGAAGCGGTGCGTTAGGGGGCGGCCGGCACGGCCCTCTCGAGGGCGGCTCGCAGTAGCTTCAGGCGACAAAGATCTCTTGACGGAAGGAAGCCGCTATGGCCGAGATCGTGTTCGCCACTCCAATCCCTCGTGCGAAGCAGGATCTTGATCGCCAGACGATGGCCGAGATAGAGGGTCCGCGCCGTGATGAATATGCGGCGGCGCTGAAGGAGGCCGGAATCACGCGCCAAGCCATCTGGCATCAGGAGACGCCGAGTGGGGACATACTCGCCATCGTCTATATCGAGGCAACCGACGCCGATGCCCCTCTGCGCTTCATCTCGTTGGATACGGAGATCAGCAAGTGGTTCTCGCAGCAGATGCGTGACGGGTATGGACGTTATGTCTCGGGACCGCCTCTTCCCGTCGAGCTGGTCAGCGATGTCCGTGTCTGACGGCCTGAGCGTGGCCTAGGGCGCGACCCAGCGGCCCTCGCCGCTCGTAGCGAAGAGGTCGATGCGGGCGAGCTTGGCGAAGACCGCGTAGCGGTGGGACGCGCTGTACGGGGGGTGGCAGGCGGTCAGGACCAGTTGGTCGAAGCCGACCGGCCTCAGGATTCCGACGTCGCTTGGGTCCACCACCTGGTGGCGCTGCATCACGTAGGTGAAGGCGGCGTAGGGCATCTCGACCCTGATCTCGTCTCCGGGCTCGATCTCGTCGATGTGGCGGAAGGGTGCGAGGTAGGTGGTGCGATGTCCGGCGATCGCGACCGTTCCGGTCTGGCCCGGCAGCGGTGTGTTCCTGTAGTGCCCGGGGCCTTTCTGCAATGAGGCGGTGTCGGTCCCCTGGACCACGACCATGTCGAGCCCGATCCGGTCGATCTTGATGCGGCCGATCGCGTGTCCCTCCTCCAGGTGCGGCTCGAAGCGGTTCGCCAGGATCCGGGCCTTCGCCTCGGTTCCGCTGACACCGGCGATCGCGGCCAGGTCGGCGGCGGTCGGGTACTGCGACTCGAGATCGTTGAGCTGATCCTCCGCCTTGCCCTGCTCCAGCGAGCCATAGGCGGCCGAGAGCGGCTCCTGCCAGACCAGCGTCAGGCCGGCATCGGCCAGGACGACGATCCCCGCCGTGATCAGCATCGTCGAGACGATCCGTACCGCCCGCTGCACCGCGCCGATTGTCGCAGCGCGAAGCGAGCGAACACGCCACACTTCCCGCCTCGATGGCGTCAGAGGCCCCCCGGATCGCGAGCTACCAGGCAGACCCGGCCGAGGTCGGCCGCGTGCTGCTGCTCTACTCGGGCGGCCTCGACACCAGCGTGATGCTCAAATGGATCCAGGAGCGCTACGGGGCCGAGATCGTCACGCTCACCGTGAACCTGGGCCAACCCGGCGAGGACTGGCAGGTCGTGACGGGAAAGGCGAAGCAGCTCGGGGCGGTGGAGACGGTCCTGGTGGACGCACGTGAGGAGTTCGCGGACGAATACGTCCTGCGGGCGATCAAGGCCAACGCGCTCTACGGCGGCGGCTACCCGCTCTTCACGGCGCTCGGCCGGCCGCTGATCGGCAAGCTCGCCGTGGAGGCGGCCCGTGAGCACGGCTGCGACACGATCGCCCACGGTTGCACCGGCAAGGGCAACGACCAGGTCCGGATCGAGGGCACGATCGCGACGCTCGACCCCGAGCTGCGGATCCTCGCTCCGGTCCGCGAGTGGCAGATGGGCCGCGAGGAGGAGATCGAATACGCCCGTGAGCAGGGCATTCCGGTGAAGGGCGGAACCGAGGTCTCCCCGTATTCCATCGACGACAACCTCTGGGGGCGCTCATCGGAGGGCCGGAGCATCGAGGACCTGGACGAGGCCGCGCCCGACGACGTCTTCCAGCTGGTGAGGCGGCCCGAGGAGGCCGCGACTGAGCCCGAGGTCGTCACGCTCGGATTCGAGCGGGGGCGCCCGGTCTCCCTCGACGGGGAGCGGCTCGGGCTCGTCGAGCTGCTCGAGCGGGCGGCCGAGATCGGCGAGCGCCACGGCGTCGGCATCGTCGACCACATCGAGGACCGAGTGGTCGGGCTCAAGGTCCGCGACGTCTACGAGGTGCCGGCGGCGGCCGTCGTGATGACGGCGCACCGGGAGCTCGAGAAGCTCGTCAGCACGATCCACCAGAACAACTTCAAGGGGGCGCTCGAGAACCAGTGGGCCTACCTCTGCTACGCCGGGCTCTGGCTCGAGCCCCTGCGCGGGGATCTCGACGCCTACATGGACTCCGCGAACGAGTTCGTCACCGGGGAGATCGCCCTCAAGCTCTACCGAGGCTCCGTCACACCCGTCCGCCGTAGCTCTCCCTTCGCGCTCTATGACCGCTCGCTTGCATCTTTTGGGGAATCCGGGGGAGAGTTCTCACAACACGCGAGCCCCGGCTTCATCGAGCTCTTCACACTGCAGAGCCGGCTGGCTCACAGGATCCGAGAGGAGGCCGAAGAGTGATCTACGAGTGGATTGGCAGGCTGGTCGTCTGGTTCGTCTTCTGGCGCTTCGGCCGTCAGATCAAGATCGCCGCGGGAGCGGGCGCCGCGCTCGCCGCGCTCGGCATCGGCGCCTACATCGCCAGCCGCGGGGAAGAGGAAGAGACCGACTGAGCCGGGCTGGGCCCCGCCCTCAGAAGCCCCGTGACCTCGGGAGCAGGTGGGTGTGCTCCGAGCCGGGGATGGAGGGGACCCCGGGAGCGCTCTTCCGAAGAGCGTGAGCTCGACGTGCACGACGGGTGCGCCGCTCGCGGACGTTTTCCCTGAAGCTCGTCAGCCAGCCGGTCCCGTGCCGCGCCCGCGGCCCGGTCCCGATCCCGATCGTTCCCGTGGCGCCGCTCATCGGAGCGCCTCGGAGACGGGCGTCGCCGGATTGGGGACGTCGTCGGCCAGGCGGCGCCGCACGCGACTGAGCAGCCCGTGGCTGCGGCCGCCACGGACCTGGGCGGCCCTCTGGGCGAGCAGTGACCGGATCTCCGCGGTGCGGCGGAAGGGGTCGGCGATCGACTCGCCGGTCTGGAGCGAGTGAGCCGCCACCAGACGCCCCCCGACGATGCCGCCGAGCACCGGGGCGGGTGGGGTGGAGGCGGTGTCGATCTGGGCGAGCCTCATGAGGGCCGCCCCGTCCGCGAGGCC
>DASTAI010000070.1:0-7509 GCA_035712865.1 Solirubrobacterales bacterium | reverse complement strand
GGCATCCTGCTCGAGCAGCTGAAGAAGGGCTACCTCCACCTCGACGCCAAGACCGGCGACCGCGTCTTCTGGTTCACCACGACCGGCTGGATGATGTGGAACTACCTGGTCGGGGTCCTCCTCACCCCCGCCTCGATCGTGCTCTACGACGGCAACCCGGCCACCCCGGACATGGGCGTCCTCTGGGACCTGGCGGAGCGGACCGGCTTGACCTGCTTCGGCACCAGCGCGGCCTACATCGCCGCCTGCATGAAGGACGGCGTCGAGCCGAGCTCGGGCCGCGACCTTTCCCGCCTGCGTGCCGTCGGGTCCACCGGCTCTCCCCTCTCGCCCGAGGGCTTCCAGTGGGTCTACGACCACGTCGGCGCGGATACCTGGCTCTTCTCGACCAGCGGCGGCACCGACCTCTGCACCGCCTTCGTCGGCGGGGTCCCGGTGCTCCCCGTCTACCGCGGAGAGCTGCAGGCCCGCATCCTCGGCGCCAGCGTCGAGGCCTTCGATGAGGAGGGCAACGCAGTGATCGACGAGGTGGGCGAGCTCGTGATCACCGAGCCGATGCCCTCCATGCCGGTCTTCCTCTGGGGGGACGAGGACGGCTCCCGCTACCGCGCCAGCTACTTCGAGATGTTCCCCGGGATCTGGCGCCACGGCGACTGGATCGAGATCACCTCTCGCGGCACCGCGATCATCTACGGCCGCTCGGACTCGACCATCAACCGCGGCGGGATCCGCATGGGCACCAGCGAGATCTACCGGGCCGTGTCGGCCGTCCCGCAGGTCCTCGACTCCCTGGTCGTCGACGTTCCGCGGGAGGGAACCGAGGGCTGGATGCCCCTCTTCGTCGTCCTCCAGGACGGGGTGACCCTGGACGACGACCTGACCGCCGAGATCAAGCGCCGCATTCGCGAACAGACCTCCCCCCGCCACGTCCCCAACGAGATCTTCCAGGTGAAGGAGGTCCCGCGGACCCTCAGCGGCAAGGTCCTCGAGGTCCCGGTGAAGCGGATCCTGACGGGCGAGGCTCCGGAGAAGGCCGCGAGCCGCGACTCACTGGCGAATCCCGGCTCGCTCGACTACTTCACGGAGCTCGCCGCCACCCTCTGAGTTCCGCTGATCCGTCCCCGGCCACCCTCCGTAATGAGTGGACATGGAGATCACGGAGATCCCAGACCGTCGCGGCTGGAAGCGAGACCTGGCCCCCCATCTCGAGCGTGACGAGCGGCGCAGCCTCGGGCAGATCGCGAGCGTGGTCCTGCCCTACCTGGGCGTCTGGGTCGTCGCGGCATTGATCCAGCCGAGCGCGCCGATCGCGATCGGCCTGGGTCTTCTCGCCACGGTCTTCCTGACCCGGATGTACTCGCTGTTCCACGACCTGACGCACAACTCCCTCTTCGAGTCGCGCCACGCGAACATCGGCTGGGGCCACCTCCTCGGCTACCTGCTCTTCACCCCATATCGCTGGTGGCAGCGCCAGCATGCCATCCACCATGCGCACACCGGCGACCTCGACCACCGTGGGATCGGCGAGATCAACACGATGACGCTGGCGGAGTACGAGAGCGCGTCCCAGCTGCGGCGCCTGGGCTACCGCCTCTACCGAAACCCGCTGCTCATGCTGCTCGTCGGGCCGAGCCTCGTCTTCCTCTTCGAGCGTCGTTTCCCCCAGAGGGGCATGACGCCGAAGATCCTGCTGAGCGTGGTCGTCACGAACCTCGCGCTCGTCGTCTGGGTGATCCTCTGGATCAGCCTGGTCGGTCTCGAGACGTTCGCGCTGATCCAGGGCACGACATTGATCGCGGGCGGCGCCATCGCCGCCTGGATGCTCTACATCCAGCACCAGTACGAGGACACCTACTACCAGGCTCCCGGCGAGTGGCGGTTCGAGCTCGCCGCGCTCCAGGGCAGCTCGTATCTCGAGCTGCCGCGGCCGCTCGCCTGGATGGTCGGCAACGCGAACTTCCACCACGTTCACCACCTCAGCGCCAAGATCCCGAACTACAATCTGCGCGCCGCGCACGAGTCCCATCCGATGTTCCGGCGGACGCCGGTGGTCACCATTCGCGGCAGCGTCGAGAACTTCCGCCTCAAGCTCTGGGACGAGCAGAACGAAACGCTCGTCCCGTTCCCGAAGCTAGGCCGGCGTGATCGGGTTGCGGCGCTCGGCGAAGCGGCGGTCCTTCCGCGCCGAGAGGGCGTAGCGACGGATTAGCTCGTCGCGCAGCTGGTCCGGATCGATCACGGCGTCGACCACCAGCTCCGAGGCGAGGTGAAGGATGTCGATGTCCTCGGCGTACTCCTCGCGCTTCTCCCTCACGAACCGCTCCCGCTCCTCCGGATCCTCGATCTCCTGGATCTGGTTGAAGAAGACGGCATTGATCGCCGCTTCCGGCCCCATCACGGCGATCTGCGCCTGTGGGAAGGCGAGACAGGAATCCGGCTCGAACGCGGGCCCCGCCATCGCATAGAGCCCGGCTCCGTAAGCCTTCCGCACGATCACCGAGATCTTCGGAACGGTGGCCTCCGAGACGGCGCTGATCATCTTCGCGCCGTGCCGGATGATCCCGTCGCGCTCCACGTCCTTGCCGATCATGAATCCGGGCACGTCGGCCAGGAAGAGCAGTGGCACGTTGAAGGCGTTGCAGGTCATGATGAATCGCGCCGCCTTGTCGGCCGAGTCGACGAAGAGCACGCCGCCCTTCACCTTCGGCTGGTTGGCCACGATCCCGATCGACCGCCCGTCGAGACGCGCGTAGCCGACCACCACCTCCTTGGCCCAGCGGTCGTGCACCTCGAGGAACGAGTCAGCGTCGACGACCGAGCCGATCAGGTCCCTGACGTCGAACGGGTCCTTCTCGTTCTCGGGAACGATCTCGGACACCGATCGGCTCTCCAACGGATCCGAGGGCGGGGCGGCGGGCGGCTCCTCTTCCCAGTTCGCCGGCATGTAAGAGAGGTAGCGGCGTGCGAGGTCGATCGCCTCCTCGTCGGTCTCGCTGAGGAAATGACCCACCCCCGAGACCGACGTGTGCATTCGCGCACCTCCCATCTCCTCCAGGGTCACCTTCTCCCCGATCACCATCTCCGCCATCCGCGGGGACCCCAGGTACATCGATGCGTTGCCGTCACGCATGATCACCACGTCGCAGAAGGCGGGTATGTAGGCGCCGCCGGCGGCGCTCGGGCCAAACAGGAGGCAGACCTGCGGGACCTGGCCGGAGAGACGAACCTGGGTGTGGAAGATCCGGCCCGCGCCGCGCCGACCGGGGAACATCCGCACCTGGTCGGTGATCCGCGCGCCCGCCGAGTCCACCAGATAGATGATCGGCACCTGATGCGCTAGCGCCCGCTCCTGGATCCGCAGGATCTTCTCGACCGTCTTGGGTCCCCACGAGCCGGCCTTCACGGCCGGGTCGTTCGCCATCAGCGCAACCGGGCGGCCGCCGACCGTCCCCATGCCCGTGACCACACCGTCGGCGCCGAGGCCCTCCTGCTCCCAGTTCGCGAGCAGACCCTCCTCTGCGAGAGAGTCCGGATCGAGCAGACGGGCGACGCGCTCGCGAACCGGCAGCTTCTGCTGCTCCGCGACCTTCTTCCTGTGCCGTTCGGGCCCGCCCTCCAGCGCCGCATCGAGGGCTTCCCTGACGTCGCTCACGAAGCTAGGTCCTCAGATCCTGGCGCTCGGGACGCATCGCCTGGGGCGCGTCGCGCTCCTGTGTCTCCTGGGACTCCGGAGGTAGGTCCCGCTCTGTGGTGATCGTGTGCTCCTCGGTCTCCTGCGACACCACCTGCGTCTCATCCGACTCGGGCTCGGTCTCGATCTCATCCGACTCCGGCTCGAGCGGCATCTCTTCGGATTCCGCCACGATCTCCGTCTCCGCCAGCTCAGCCTCCTCGGGGTCCGGGAGCGGATCCGGCATCCGCAGTTCCTCCGAGCGATGCTGGTCGGCGGCCGCGGCCAGCTTGCGGGAGAGCTCCTCGGTGTCGGCGATCACGTCCTCGCGGCGGCGGATGAGGTCGCCGATCAGCGCCTCCATGTCCTCACGACGCTGGTTGGCCTCGTCGACGATCCGGCGGGCCTGCGTCTGCGCCTTCTCGATCGCCTCCCGCGACTGCCTGTCGGCCGACGCCCGCGTCTCGTTCGCGTAGTTGTCCGCCTCGGCGCGGGCCTCGTTCGCCTGCAGGTTTGCGCTGTTGATCGTGCCGCGGGCCTCCTCCTCCGCCTCGGCGCGGATCTGCTGCGCGCTGTCCTCCGCCTGCGAGAGGATCGCGCCAGTCCGCTCTCCGACCTTCTCCAGCTCCTTCTTGACGGCGTCGGAACGAGATTCGTCGCCGCCCCCCGTCTCGAGCCAGTCGGCGAGACGGCCCAAGAACTTCTCGACTTCGTGCTTGTCGTACCCCCTCCGTGAGGAGGGGAAGGTCGCATTTCTGATTCGGTCGAGGCTGGTCTGGTCCACTCCCATGCTCGAGCCCTCCTTGAGCTGCCTGGCTAGCTCCCGGAGTCCACCGGGACGGGCTGATCGCCCGAGTAATCGTAAAACCCGCGGCCGGACTTCCGGCCGAAGTCGCCGGCGTCGACCTTCTGCCGCAGGCTGTCCGGAGCCCCAAAGCGCTCCTCGCCATAGGCGTCGACCATCACGTCGGCGATCGCCGCGAGGGTATCGAGGCCGACGAAGTCGGCGAGAGTCAGGGGGCCCATCGGGTGGCTGGCGCCGGCCATCATCCCCGTGTCGATGTCCTCGATCGACCCAACTCCCTGCTCGTGGGCGCGGATCGCGTCGAGCATGTACGGGACGAGCAGGCGGTTGACGATGAACCCGCGGTTGTCGCCGGCCGCGACCGTCGTCTTGCCGAGCTTCTCGCCGATCTCGAACCCGAGGTCCACCGCGTCGTCACCGGACTTCTCCGCCCGCACCACCTCGAGCAACGGCATCACCTGAGGCGGATTGAAGAAGTGCAGCCCGATCATCCGGTCCGGTCGGTTCGTCGCGTCCGCCTGCGCCTCCACCGGCAGCGATGACGTGTTGGTGGCGAGGAAGGCATCGTCCTTGACGATCTCGTCGAGCTGCCGCCACATCTCCAGCTTGCGGTCGAGGTCCTCCGTGATCGCCTCGATCACCAGGTCCGAATCCGCGAGATCCGCGTAGTCGAGCGTGGGAGTGATCCGGCCCATCACGGCGTCCGCCTCGGACTGCTCCAGCTTGCCCTTCTCGACGGCGCGGCCGAGCTGCTTCTCGATCTTGCCCATGCCCTTGTCGAGCGCCGCCTGATCCTGCTCCCGGACGACGACGTCCCATCCCGCCTGGGCGCAGATCTGAGAGATCCCGTGGCCCATGAGCCCGCAGCCCACTACGCCGACCTTGCTGATCGCCATCTGATTCGTTCCTCCGCTCGTTCGAGTGACTGGCCGGCGTGAGGATACGTTGGTCTACCTTTCACGGCTCCGCGGGCCGCAACCGGCAGGACGGTCCCGGGTTTCTTCTGCGATGCGTCTCGGGAGGCCACAGAGAGCAGCGTTTTCCCTTGCCGTGCTCGCGGCGACGATTCTCGCCTGCACCGCCTCGGGGGCATTCGGCGCTCCCTCGGCCCTGTCCTCGGGGGCGGCCGCGGCGCCCGAGGCCGGCAAGGCCGCCGCCTGCGGCGAGAAGTGCAAGGCCGCGGAGAACCAGCGGCGGCAGAAGCAGGCGGCCCAGCGCAGGAAGAACGCCAAGCAGAAGCGCCCGAACATGATCCTGATCGACACCGACGACATGAACGTCACCGACATGTTCGTGATGCGACACACGCTGGCCCTCCTCGGGGCGCACGGGACGACCTTCAACAACAGCTACGTCTCCTACCCCCTCTGCTGCCCGTCGCGCGCGACTCAGCTCACCGGCCAGTACGCCCACAACCACGGCGTGCTGACGGACCAGCGCTTCACCGATCTCGACAGTTCGAACACCCTCGCCGTCTGGCTGAATCGCGCCAAGTACCGGACCGCCATGGTCGGCAAGTACCTGAACGGCTACGGCGTCGTCGACCCGCGTCAGGTGCCGCAGGGCTGGAGGCAGTGGTTCGGGCTCACCGGCGGCACCGAGCAGAAGCGCTACGGCTTCAAGCTGAACGAGAACGGCAAGGTCCACAACTACCCGCGCAAGCCCGCCAACTACATCGACTACGTGCTCGGCTCCAAGGTCAACGGGCTGCTCAAGCAGTGGGCCCCGAGCCCGAAGCCGTTCTTCCTCTACTACAACCCGAACAACCCTCACGGGGAGAAGGGAACGCCGATCTGGTCGACGAGGGATCCCGAGCCGGCTCCCCAGTACCTCGGCCGCCTGGGCGACACCCCGGCGCCGCGCCCACCGAACTTCGACGAGCGGGACGTCTCCGACAAGCCACAGCAGATCCAGGACATCCCACGCCTCACCGACCTGGACAAGGCCGACATCGACCGCCGCTATCGCGGCCGGCTGGAGAGCCTCTTCTCGGTCGACGACGAGATCAAGAAGATCGTCGGGCTCGTCCGCAAGTACGGGGACAAGCGGAAGACCTTCTTCATCTTCACCTCCGACAACGGGCTCGAGCTCGGCGCCCACCGGATCGAGTTCAAGGACTACCTCTACGAGGAGAGTGAGCGGGTGCCGCTGATCATTCGCGGGCCGGGCGTGCCGCAGAACGTCAGCCGGGACCAGTTGGTCGCCAACATCGACATCGCCCCGACGATCGTGGCGATCACGAAGGCGCAGCCGGCACGCGTGATGGACGGCATCGACCTGCTGCCGCTGACGCTGGATCCGAACGTCGCCAACAACCGGACGCTCCTCTTCGAGAGCTTCGACATCGGCAGCTTCGGCGTGCGCCGCGGTCCCTGGTCCTACAACATCTACTCGGACGGCGAGGACGAGCTGTACAACCTCGAAGACGACCCCTACCAGCTGGAGAGCCTGGCCGGCGACCCCGGTCTCGCTTCCCTGAGGGCGTCGCTCAAGGCCGAGCTCGAGCGGCTGCGCACCTGCTCCGGGGCCTCCTGTCAGCAGTAACTAAGCCGCGGACGCTTCCTCGAGCTTCTGTTGCATCGCCTCGGCGAGCGCATGCATGCCGCTCATCGGCCGCACATAGACGGCCATGTTGTCGATCCGCCCCTCGGAGTCGAAGTGGAGATAGTCGATGCCGTCGAGCTCGCGGTCGCCAACCCGCGCGCTGAACATCAGCGTGGCGGAATCACCGGTCTCCACCTGATCGGTGTAGCGGAAGTCCTCGAAGACCTGCGAGACCGCTCCCAGCAGCAGCGCAACCGAGTCGCGACCTTCGTAGGGCTTGAACACCACCGGGCTGCGGAAGGAGACGTCGTCGGCGAAAAGCTCGTCCATCGCCGAGAAGTCCTTTGCCTCCGCCGCCTGGCGAAATCGGTCGCTCTGCATGACCGGCACCCTAGCGGTGCCAGTCGATCGGACCCGCGCTGAGGAGGTGCGCACCGAGCGGCCGACCGAGAACCTTCTGCGCCTCGGTGGAAGCGGCGATCAGCCTGGA
>DASTAI010000069.1:0-3025 GCA_035712865.1 Solirubrobacterales bacterium | reverse complement strand
ACCCACTACCTGAGCCCGAGCGAATACGGGCAGCTGGCGCTCCTCCTGTTCTTCGCCGCGCTGACGACGATCCTCTACAACCTCGGCACCCTGCAGGGGACCTTCATGTGGGTGTTCGGCGCGACCGGTGACGAGGACGCTGACGACGAGGACATCGCCGGCGCCCGGGACAAGCGCAAGGGTCTCGGCACCGGCCTGGCGATCACTCTCTTGATCTGCGGCGCGGGTACCGCCGTGATCGCGATCTTCTCCTCGCAGTTCGCCAGCCTGCTTCTCGGCGATTCCTCGGACGGCCACCTGATCTTGATCGCGGCCGCCTCAGGCGCGGCGGGAGCACTCTGGCGGTTCACCACCAACGTGCTCCGCCTCGAGCGGCGCCCCTACGCCTACGTGGGCTTCAGCCTCGTGAGGCCGGTCCTCGTGATCGGCTTCACGATCGCATTCGTCGCCAGCGGCCATGGGGTCACCGGAGCCATCGCAGGCACCGCGATCGGCAGCATCGCGGCAGTGCCGATCGTCCTGCTCGTCACCTACAAGAGCTACGCGGTGGCGTTCGACGGGGGCGACCTGAAGATGATCCTGCGGCGGGGGGCGATTTTCATCCCCGTGGTGGCCTCGTTCTGGATCGCGCAGAACGTCGACCTCTACGCGCTCTCGAAGTTCGCCAGCGACGCCGACGTCGGGCTCTACCGGCTGGCCGGCCGGATCGCCTCATTCATCCACTACTTCAGCTCGGCCCTGTTCATGGCCTGGACGCCGCTCGCCCGCACTCTGACCTTCCGGGCGGCCGAGAAGGAGCACAGCCGAGAGGTGATCGGCGGGACGATGCTCACCTACTTCGTGCTCGGCGGGATGCTGCTGATCCTCGGCCTGACGGTGACGGCCGACGGCCTGGTGCGGATCGCACCGTCCTCCTACGCCGCCGCCGCGCCGCTCGTCCCCCTTCTGGGTGGAGCCTTCCTGGCTCACGGCCTGCTGGTGGCGGTCTACAGGGTCTCGCGGTTCCCGCACAAGCGCGCCTACTACGTCGCCTCCGCGATCTTCTCCGCCCTCGTCTTCATCGGACTCGCCTTCCTCCTCATCCCCTGGCTCGGGGCCACCGGCGCCGCCCTCTCGGTGATCGGCGGGTTCCTGATCGCGGCCCTCGGCCTGACCTGGCTCTCGCAGCATGGGCCCAGGCCCGTGGCGATCGACTACCCCCGCATCGTCGGCGGCATCGCAATCGCCGGCGCCTGCCTCGTATTGGCCCGCAGCGCTGGCGCGCTGGCCGGCGACTGGCAGCCCCTCGTCGAGGTGATCGCCCTCCTCCTCTACCCCGTCCTGCTCAGCGTCACCGGGGTGATCACCCCCGTGCAGCGGCGCCAGATCCGGGTCGTCCTGCGCCAGGCGCTCTCCCGGGGCCGGGATGACCCCGCGACGGAGCAGCGGCTCCGGTCGCTCGACAACCAGGACCTCGCGGATCTCGAGCTGGCGACGGTGGGGGGCTGGGCGCCTGACACGCTCGCCGCGAGCGGGTCCGACGCCGATGCGGCTGAGATATACGTGCGGCTCGTCCGCTCCCTGCGGCGGGTCGCCGGTATCGACGGGGCCACCGATCACGACGAGCGCATAGGCGAATTCCTCTTCTCCGAGATGGCCGTCGCCGAGCGGGACGCGATCTCGCGGGCGCTGCTCTCCAGCGAGGTCGACGCCGGCGAGCTGCACACGCTCGAGCGGACCCTGGAGAATCTCCGGAAGCTCCCGAGGGGCTTCTGGGACGAGCTCAATGCGGAGCGGGACGCCGCCCAGGCGGAACAGAACGCAGCCCAGGTGAAGTGAGGAGTGAGCCCGCGCGTCCTGACCGTGGTCGGGAACCGCCCGCAGTTCGTCAAGGCGGCGGCGGTCTCGGGTCACCTGCGAGAGCGCGTCGATGAGGTCCTCGTTCACACGGGCCAGCACTACGACCCCGAGCTCTCTGACGTCTTCTTCGAGGAGCTCGACCCGCCTCGCCCTGACCACGAGCTCGAGGTCGGGTCCGGGACTCACGCCGAGCAGACTGCCGCCATCCTCACAGGACTCGAGCCGCTGATCGCGGAGACCCGGCCGGACGCGTTGCTCGTCTACGGCGACACGAACTCCACGCTCGGGGGTGCGCTGGTGGCCGCCAAGTCACGCGTGCGGCTCGCGCATCTCGAGGCCGGGATGCGCTCAGGGGATCGTGGGATGCCGGAGGAGGTCAACCGGCTCGTCGCGGACTCCCTCGGAAACCTTCTGCTCTCCCCCACCGAGGCGGCGATGGAGAACCTGAAGCGCGAGGGCCTGGGTGAGCGCGCCGTCCTGACCGGCGACGTGATGGCCGACGTCGCACTGAGGATGGGGCCGGTCGCCGACCAGCGTTCCGCGATCCTCGACCGGCTCGGGTTGGAGCCGCGGGGCTTCTTCGTCGCCAGCGCCCATCGCCCCGCCAACGTCGACGACCCGGAGCGCCTTGCGCAGCTCATCCAGGTGCTCGAGCGGGCGGCCGCGATCGCGCCAGTCGTCTTCCCGGTCCACCCACGTACCCGCGCCCGTCTGGAGTCGGCCGATTCGCTCGAGGGCCTGGACCGCCGCGGGATTGCGGCCACTGAGCCGCTCGGCTACCTCGACATGACCCGGCTCGTGCGTACGGCGCGCGCGGTGATCACCGACTCGGGGGGCCTCCAGAAGGAGGCCTTTCTGGCCTCCGTGCCCTGCCTGACGATGCGGGACGAGACCGAATGGGTGGAGACGATCGACGCCGGCTGGAACCGCCTGATCGGCCTGCGAGCTGAGGCGCTGCCGACCGCCCTCGAGGAGCTGCCCGCCGCCGGCGATCCCTCACCGGCGGCGGAGATCTACGGCGGCGGAGAGGCGGGCGAGCGCGTCGCGGTCGCCATCGCCGAGTGGCTCGGTTGAGCCGTCGATTGCAAAGCTCACCCGGGACGCGGCGGCGTCCGTATGCTTGTCCCAGGGAATGCCTGTACGGGTAGGCATAGTCGGCATGGGGTACTGGGGACCGAATCTCGCC
>DASTAI010000068.1:0-10504 GCA_035712865.1 Solirubrobacterales bacterium | reverse complement strand
GGATCACGTCGTCCGCCCAGGGGTTGTCGCCGAGGCCCTCCTGGTCGCAGACGATCTTCTCGCCGTCCGGCCACTCGAGCGTGACGCGCGTAGTCGTCTGCAGGCGCTCCGTGTCGACTCGGAGCCCGGCCCGGTCCCAGGACGCAGCCTCCTCCTTGATCGTGATTCCGTTGCGGCCGGTCTTGTACTTGAACGCGTAGAGCCGGTCGGGCGTGACGGCGAGGACGAACTGCCCGGGCAGGCCGCCGGCCTTTCTCTTTCCGAGCTTGTGGGCGGCCCCGTAAGCCAGCGCCCCCAGCTGGAACTTGCTCACCGCCATCTTCGTACCGGCTCCGGTCGGCCGGAATGCGCCGACTGCCAGGACGTCTCCGTCCACGTGAGGCTCGACCGAGGAGCGGTACTTCCCACGCCATTCCTCGGCCACCTCGGGACTGATGTCGAATCGCCCCATCACTGACTCCCCTCGGTCGCGCGCCCCCTCATCGCCGCTGTCGGGATGACCCTACTTCCTTGAGGGACCGCGCGGCTCTCGTTTCATCCCACGCTGGACGATCGGCCCATCGCTTCCCTGGTCGAAGAGCTGGCCTCGCTGGTCGCCCCGCCGCTCTGCGCGGCCTGCGGCACGAGACGCCCAGCCGATCGGGTGCTCTGCGAGCGCTGCCGGAGCGAGCTGGTGACGGCGCCCAGGGTGATCGAGCCCGGTCCGCCTGGGGTCGACCTGGCGGTCTCGGCCTCCCCGTTCGACGGGGTGGCCCGACGGGTCGTGCACGGGCTCAAGTTCGGGCGCAGGCTGGCGCTCGCGCGCATCGCCGCCGAAGTCATGCTGCGCGCGCTGCCGGACTCGGAGGCGGCGGACGCGGTCGTGCCCGTGCCTCCTGGCCCGTTGCGGCTGCTCTGGCGAGGGTTCGACCCCGCCGAGGAGATCGGGCTCTCAGTCGCCGAGGAGGCCGGCCTGTCCTTCGCGCCCTGCCTGCGCCGTGACCGCGGCCGGCGCCAGGTCGGACGCAGGCGCTCACAGAGGCTCGCCGGTCCGCCGCGGGTCTGGACCGTGACTGTGCCGCCACGGAGCGTCCTGCTTGTCGACGACGTCTGGACGACGGGGGCGACGCTGGCCGCGTGTGCCCGCGCCCTGCGTGACGCCGGCTCGAGGCGGGTCGTCGCGCTGACGCTCGCCCACGCGCTGTGAACACATGTACTGTCCCTGCCATGAGACCGGGGAGGGTCGCGCTCACGGCGTGCATCGCCGTACTTGGAATCCTGTCTGCCGCGCCCGCGGTCGCTGCGGCGAGCGGGCCCCGCCTGTCCGTGCCGCAGAGCGAGCTCGACGCGGCGCTCAAGTGCCCAATCGACCCGACGAACGCGACGGTGACGCCGGTGATGTTCGTGACCGGCACAGGTGCATCGGGCGATCAGTCCTATCTGATCGGAGGGGATGCGTTCGAGGCCTACGGACACCCGGTCTGCTACGTCAACTTCCCGGACTTCATGACGGCCGACATCCAGGTCTCGGTGCAGTACCTGGTCAACGGGATCCGGCGTGAGTTCGCGGCGGCTCACCGCAAGGTCGCCGTTCTCGGCATCAGCCAGGGCGGCCTCCTCCCTCGTTTCGCACTCACCTACTGGCCGGACCTCCGCAAGAAGGTGAGTGACGCGGTCCTCGCCGCCGGCACGCAGCACGGCACCAGCCTCGGCCTCGGTTCCTGCTCGGCCACCGCGCCGTGCCCGCCCGCCGACTGGCAGCAGATCGCCGGGTCTCACCTGCTCCACGCCATCAACTCGCAGCCGGACGAGACGCCCGGCAACGTCTCCTACACGACGGTCCGCTCGCTGACCGACGAGACCGTCCAGCCGCAGGGCGGCAGGCACCCGACCTCATCCCTCGACGGCGCCAGCAACATCTCGATCCAGGGTGTCTGCCCGGGGCGCACGACCAGCCACATCGGCACGATCGTCGATTCCGTGACGTTCGCCGCCTTCACCGATGCCGTGGCCCACCCAGGCAAGGCCAAGCGAGGCGCCGCTCGGCCCTCGCGGTTCGCGCCCGACACCTGCACTCACCCCTACGCGACCGGTCTGAACGAGGCGCAGACGACCGCCTTCCTCAATCTCGCTGGGAGCGTGCTCAGCGGCAACACGTCAACGGTTCCGAAGGTCCCCGCGGAGCCGCCTGTCCGGAAGGTCTTCAAGCGCCTCCCCCGCGCCAAGAAGCGCTGACCAGAATCGCTTGCCGGGACCGAGCCCCGGGACTAGCATCGAGCGGCACCCCCCGGACGGAAGGAGGCCGACGTGAGGATCGAGGTCAGAGGGAAGAACGTGGAGGTGACCGACGAGCTTCGCGAGGCGGTGGTGCAGAGGTTCGAGCGGTTGGGGAAGCAGGTCTCTGAGTTCGCCACTCTGGAAGTCGAGCTGGCCGAAGAGAAGAATCCGCGGATCCCCGATCGGATGGTCGCCGAGGGCACGCTGGGGCTGAAGGGCGTCACGCTGCACGCCAAGGAGGCGTCTCCGGACATGCTGCACTCGATTCACGAGCTCGCCGAGGACATCCGCCGGCAGGTGAAGAAGCACCGCGACAAGCGCCGCAAGCGGCAGACGACGAGGAAGCTGGTGGACCGCCTGCGGGGCAGAACTGCGTAGCAGGACCCCGCACCCCTCTCGCTAACCTAGGTGGCCAATGGCCAGAGGACTGATCGACCGCGCCCTGCGCATGGGCGAGTCGAAGCAATTCAAGGAATACCAGGGGCGAGTCGAGTCGATCAATCGAGTCGAGCCCGAGATGGAGCTCCTCGAGGATTCGGAGCTCCGCAGCGAGGCGGATGCCCTGAGGGAGCGCGCCCGCGAGGGTGAGTCCCTCGACAACCTGCTCCCGGAGGCGTTCGCGCTCACCCGCGAGGCCGCCAAGCGGGCGATCGGGCAGCGGCACTTCGACGTCCAGCTGATCGGCGGCATGGTGCTGCACTCGGGCTCCATCGCCGAGATGAAGACCGGCGAGGGCAAGACCCTGACCGCCACGCTGCCGGTCTTCCTCAACACCCTCGCCGGCGACGCCGTCCACGTCGTCACCGTCAACGACTACCTGGCCCGCCGCGACGCGGAGTGGATGCGCCCGATCTATGAGGCGCTCGGCGTCTCGGTCGCAGCGATCCAGGAGGACGACGAGCCACCGGATCGCCGCGAGAAGTACGCCTGCGACGTCGTCTACGGCACCAACTCTGAGTTCGGCTTCGACTACCTCCGCGACAACATGGCCGGCTCGCTCGAGGAGTGCGTGCAGCGAGGCCACGACTTCGCGATCGTCGACGAGGTCGACAACATCCTCATCGACGAGGCCCGAACGCCGCTGATCATCTCAGGGCGCCCCGAGCAGGCCGCCGACCTCTACTACACCTTCGCCCGGCTCGCCAAGCAGATGAAGGGCGAGCCCCACAAGGAGAAGCTCAAGTCGCTGGGCGAGTCCAAGGACACCCGCGACGTCGACTACGACTACGAGTACGACGAGAAGCACAAAACCGTCGCCCCGACCGAGCGCGGCGTCAGGAAGGCCGAGGAGTTCCTCGGGGTCGAGAACCTCTATCTCGGCGAGCACGGGACGCTCGTCAACCACCTGATCCAGGCGCTGAAGGCAGAGTCCCTCTACAAGCGCGGCGTCGAGTACGAGCTGGTCGAGGGCCAGGTGATGATCATCGACGAGTTCACCGGCCGGATCCTCGAGGGCCGTCGCTGGTCCGAGGGCCTGCACCAGGCGATCGAGGCGAAGGAGGGCGTCCAGATCAAGGAGGAGAACCAGACGCTCGCCACGATCACGCTCCAGAACTACTTCCGCCTCTACGACAAGCTCAGCGGCATGACCGGCACGGCCCTGACCGAGGCCAACGAGTTCATGAAGATCTACAAGGTCCCGACGGTCGAGATCCCGACCAACGTGCCGATGGTCCGGGGCGACCACAACGACCAGATCTACAAGACCAAGGACGGCAAGTGGAACGCCGTCCTCAACGAGGTGCAGGCGCGACACGAGGCCGGCCAGCCGGTCCTCGTCGGGACGATCTCGGTCGAGGTCTCGGAGATGATCTCCGACGAGCTCAAGCGGCGCGGCGTCGAGCACGTCGTCCTCAACGCCAAGCCCGAGCACGCTCAACGAGAGGGCGAGACGATCGCCCAGGCGGGACGCCGGGGCGCGGTGACGATCGCGACCAACATGGCGGGGCGCGGCGTCGACATCAAGCTCGGGGGCAGCCCCGAGGGGATGGCCGTGAGCGAGCTTCGCAAGCTCGGCCTCTCTCCGGGTGACGAGAGCTACGAGGAGGAGGAGCAGGCGATGATCGAGCGCCTGCGGGTGAGCTGCGACGCTGAGGCCGATGAGGTGCGCGAGCTCGGCGGGCTGTTCATCACCGGCACCGAGAGACACGAGTCACGCCGGATCGACAACCAGCTCCGGGGCCGCTCCGGCCGTCAGGGGGACCCCGGCGAGTCCCGCTTCTTCCTCTCCGCCGAGGACCAGCTGATCCGCCTGTTCGCCGGCGAGCGCATCTACAAGATCCTCGATCGCCTCGGCCCGGTGAACGAGCAGGGTGAGGAGGAGCCACTCGAGGCCAAGATGCTCACCCGCACGATCGAGAACGCGCAGAAGAAGGTCGAGGAACAGAACTTCCTGATCCGCAAGCGTGTCCTCGAGTACGACGACGTGATGAACGAGCAGCGCCGCGTGATCTACAAGTACCGGCGCGAGATCCTCGAGGGCAAGGACATGTCGGATTCCGCCCGCGAGGGCGTCGGCGAGGTCGTCTCGACCCTGGTCGACCAGTACACGCCGGGCGACGTGATCGAGGACTGGGACCTGGCCGAGCTCCAGACCCAGGTCCAGCAGCTCTGGCCCTCCACGATCGACGTCGGGGGGATGCTCCCCGAGCAGATCGATCGGGAGGACCTGCGGGAGATGCTGCTCGCTGATGCGCTCGCCGCCTACGACCAACGCGAGAGCGACTTCGGCGACGAGATCATGCGCCAGCTCGAGCGAGCGATCCTGCTCCAGATCATCGACAACCGCTGGCGGGAGCACCTCTACGAGATGGACTATCTGCGCGAGGGCATCCACCTCCGCGGCTTCGCCCAGATCGATCCCCTCGTCGCCTACAAGAACGAGGGTTTCTCCATGTTCGAGGCGCTCATGCACTCGATCTGGGAGGAGTTCGCCCGCCTCATCTTTCATGTCGAAGTCGAGGTGGCGCCCCAGGCGCAGGAACAGTTCACCCCTCAGCTCCAGGCCGGCGGGTTCGACTACTCCGGCGGCACGGCTGAGCAGCCTTCGGCGCTCAACGAGGCCGCGATCGCGATGACCGCCGGTCCCGACGTGGCCGCCGAGGACGCGATCGAGAGCAGGCCCGGAAACGGCGGCGCTCCGATCCCGGAGCAGGAGACGGTCGTCAAGGACGAGAAGGAGAAGATCGGGCGGAACGATCCCTGCTGGTGCGGCTCGGGCAAGAAGTACAAGAAGTGCCACGGCGCCTGAGTTGGCCGAGCCGGGTCAGGAGATAGAGGGGTTCGGGGGGATGCGCCTCCTGTTCCTCACCGTCGAGCCGGACGAGCTCGTGATGGAGGCGACCTACAGCGGTGAGGCGGGGATGCCGCCCGCTCACCTGCATCCCAACCAGGCGGAGCACTTCGAGGTGCTGGAGGGCACGATCCGGGCCATCGTCGACGGCGAGGAGCGCGTCTACGAGGCCGGTGAGAGCTTCGACGTCCCCGTCGGCACCCAGCACCAGATGGCGGCCGAGGGCCCGACCCGGACTCGCTGGGAGGTCCGGCCCGCCCTGCGGACCGCCGAGTTCTTCGAGCGGCTCTACGGCGAGGGTCCCGGCAGCGCCAGAGAGATGGGCGAGACCTTCTTCGGGGAGTTCGAGGCCGAGTTCCGCCCCATCTAGAGGCCCTCCACGACCTCCTCGGCGATTCGCAGCGCCCGGTTCAGCGCCGGCTTCTGCAGCAGCCGGACGCGGTCGCAGGCCAGGTGGTGACAGGCGAACTCTCCCTTCCAGACCTCCATGTTCGCGCCCGCTAGGCCGGCGAGCTCGAACTCGCGATGGTCCGAGTTGCCCGTTCCCGAATCCCTTGCCCAGCGGACGGTGACCCCCGCACGGCGAGACGCGGCGAGGATCTCTCCCTCGACGCCGCTGCGGATTCCGGGCTGCGGCGAGCGGAGATAGAAGTGCCGGCCGAGGCCGACCTCGTCGAGAGAGAGGGCGATGCGGAGGTCCCGCGCCCGGTCCTCCTCCTTCACCTGCTTGACCAGGGCTGCGGCTCCCGCGTGGTAGGGGAGTCCGGTGACCTGCCTCTCCTCGGAGCCGGTCGCGACCAGCCAGACGTCACAGGCGGGATGGAGCCCGGCCAGCCTCGGAGCGAGTCCCACAAGCACGCCCACGCCCGAGGCGTTGTCGATCGCTCCGTGACCGGGCGGAACGCTGTCGGTATGCGACATCAGGATCAGCAGGCAATTGCCGGAGCCTTCGATCCTGCCGACGACGTTCTCCGAACGACCACGTCCGGGAACCCGGAAGCGATTCACCTCGACTCCGAGGCCCGCTTCCCGGAACTCGCTCGCCACGTACTGATGGGCCCGTCGCTCGTTCCTGCTCGCCGACGGCCGCGAGCCGATCCTGGCCGAGAGGTGCACCGCCGCCTGGTACGGGGAGGGGCCGTCGATCGCATTCGAGGAGGAGCCGGCGAACGCGGCCAGGGCAAGCGCGGTGAGTGACGCAACTAACACTCGGCATTCCTAACAAGGCTCGCGGCGGGCCGTACCATTGCCGTTGTGGAGAAGGCCGCTGTGGGAAGCGAGCAACCCGTTCCGAAGGTCGCCGTTCACCCGGAGAACGAGGAGGCGACCGAGGCTTGGAGCGGCGTGCTCTTCGACCGCTTCCTCGACTACCGCGATCTGGTTGTGGGCGGGTTGGGGGCTCACGGCGACGCTGCGATGGCGCTCGAACCGCCGGAGCCCGGCGACCGCGTTCTCGACATCGGCTGCGGATTCGGCGACACCACGCAGCAGCTTGCGGCCCTGGTCGGCGCCGACGGCCACGCCACGGGGGTGGACGTCTCCGAGCCGTTCATCGAGGCGTCCATCGCCGAGGCGAGGGGTGCCGGCGTCGACAACGTCGACTTCTTTGCGACGGACGTCCAGGTCGGCGACCTCAGAGGTCCCTACGACTACGCCTTCTCGCGAATGGGCGTGATGTTCTTCGCCAACCCGGTGCAGGCGCTTCGCAACATCCGCGAGGCGCTTCGGCCCGGCGGCCGGCTGGTCGCGGTCGTCTGGCGGCGGAAGCTCGACAACGAGTGGCTCCATCGTGCGGAGCAGGTGACGGAGAAATACCTCGAGGAGCCGGAGGAGCCGGAGGACGTCCGCTGCGGCCCCGGCCCCTTCTCGATGGCGAACGCCGACACCGTCTCCGAACAGCTTCAGATCGCCGGCTTCGAGCGCGCGACCCTCACCCGCTGCGATCTTCCGATCAGGATCGGCAACGACCTCGATCACGCGGTCGAGTTCAACATGGCACTCGGACCCGCGGCGGAGCTCCTTCGCATCTGCCCCGCCGACGAGGTCGAGCGCCTGCGGCCGAAGGTCAATGCGGAGATTCGCGAGGTGCTCGCCGACTACCAGCAGCCGGACGGCGAGGTCAGGGCGCCCGCCTCGACCTGGATCGTCCGGGCGACGGCGCCCGAGTAGCTCAGCCGCCGGGGCTGGCGGTTTCCAGACGGGTGCCGCGCGGCAGCCGTGCGAAGACACGGAAGCCGCCGTCGTTCATCGGCCCCGCCGAGAACCGGCCGCCGAAGAGCTCCACCCGCTCCCGCATGCCGATCAGCCCCTTCCTGGTGCCGACCGCCACTCCGCCCGCCTGACCGGGGCCGTTGTCGGTCACCTCGACCTCGACGCCGTCGGGATCGAAGGCGAGGCGCACGTTCGCCGCGGACCCGGGCCCGGCGTGCTTGAGGACGTTCGTCAGCGCCTCCTGCGTGATCCGGTACGCCGCCTGATCCAGCAGGGGCGGCAGCCCCGCCTCGTCGCCGCTCCGGTCGACGTTCACCGACAGTCCAGCGGCGCGGCACTCGCCGACCATCTGGTCGAGGTGGGAGAGGCTGACCCGGGCGTGGTCGAGGTCCCGTGTGTCGCTGGGACGGAGCAGCCCGAGCAGCTTGCGCATGTCCTCCATCGTGGTGCGGGAGGTCCGCTTGATCTCCTCGAACACCCGACGCGCCTCCGGGATGTCCTGATCGTCGTCGAGTGCCCGTATCCCGGCCGCGGCCTGCAGTGAGATCGCGGTGACGCCGTGGCCCGCCGCGTCGTGGAGATCCCTGGCGATCCGCATTCGCTCGGCGACGACCGCCAGCCGGGCCGTCTCCTCGCGCTCACGGTCGAGGGAGCGGCGCAGCCAGGACATCAACAGCCCGGTCACCAGCAGGGTCGCGACGGTGACCGTCCAGCGTGTGATCCCCGCGGAGAGCGATGGCCCGTCGTCGATCAGGAGGATGGCGTCCGCCACGCCGATCAGTCCGAGCTGGAGGAGGGCGTGCCGGAGATCGAAGAACCAGAAGGAGAAGAGGGAGACCCAGAGGAAGAGCACCTCGTTGTCCTCGGCGCCGACGCCGTGTCCGGCCTCGAGCGTCGCGAGCGTGATCACCGCGGTCCCCAGGGCGGCGGCGAGGCCCAGGGTCGGCTCCCTCACCCACCGCCTGCTCAGCATCAGGGCGCCGGCCAGTCCCGCGACCGCTCCGTAGCCGAGGATCAGCAGGTCCGAGCCCTCGGCCGCCGGAGGCAGGATCACGGTGACGGCGAGCAGGATCGCGCCTCCGACCAGCAGCAGACCGGCGACACGCGTGGCGAGCGCATGCCCGCCGACGGTGGGCAACGGCGGCAGGCCGTGTGAGAGTTTCCGCAGTAGCCAGCGCACAGGTGGTCCCGTCCTCGTCGAGCGTCCGTCCTCCATCGGCATTCGGCGGCAAACCGTAGAGGACGGGTGAATACCCTTATGAGAGATGGCGGAGACACTTCCAAAGGAGGGAATCCCAGCGCGCCTCGCCGAGATTCGCGGGCAGCTCAAGCTGCTCTCGGATTACCTTTGACCCGGATGCGCTGAACGGTGAGGTAGACCGCCTCGGGGAGGAGATGCAGCGCCCCGGCTTCTGGGATGACCAGGCCGCGGCCGCGGACATCTCGGCGCAGCACGCTCGCGCACAGCGGCGCCTCGAAGGCTTTCGACAGCTGACCCGGGACGTTGACGATCTCGCCGAGCTGGCCGAGCTCGCCGTCGATGACGAGGAGATGGCCGGCGAGCTGCAGGCGCAGCTGAGCTCGGTGGAGGAGCGTCTCGCCGAGCTCGAGGAGGAGCGGCTCTTCTCAGGACGCTTCGACGCCGGCGACGCGGTCGTCACGATCAACGCCGGTGCCGGCGGCACTGATTCGCAGGACTGGGCCGAGATCCTCGTCCGGATGTATCTGCGCTGGTCCGAGCGCCGAGGCTTCAAGGTCGAGATGAAGGAGGCTTCCCCGGGGGAGGAGGCGGGCCTCAAGTCGGCGACATTCGTCGTCCGCGGCGAGAACGCCTACGGGCTCTTCGCCGCCGAGCGCGGGGTCCACCGCCTGATCCGGATCTCGCCGTTCGATGCGTCGGCGCGCAGGCACACAAGCTTCGCTCAGGTGGACGTCGCCCCGCTGGTAGAGGGCGATGTGGACGTCGACATCGACGACGCCGACATCCGCGTCGACACCTACCGGGCCTCGGGGGCGGGAGGCCAGCACGTCAACAAGACCGACTCGGCGGTCCGAATCACTCACCTCCCCAGCGGCATCGTCGCCCAGTCCCAGAACGAGCGCTCACAGGCGCAGAACAAGGCGACCGCGATGCAGATCCTGCGCTCCCGCCTCCTGGAGCGCAAGGAGCTCGAGCGTGCCGAGGAGCTCGCGAAGGAGCGCGGCGAGCAGAAGTCCGCGGAGTGGGGCTCCCAGATCCGCAGCTACTTCCTCCATCCAGACCAGCGGGTGAAGGACCATCGCACAGGCTTCGAGGTGGGAGATGCCCAGCGGGTCCTCGACGGGGACATCGACGGTTTCATTCGCGAGTACCTCAATCAGGCCGCGGCCCGCGCCGGGAACTCCGGCTAATGGCGCTGGCCGAGCCGGGCACCGCGCAGGTCTCGGTCGGGGCGTCGGAGAGCTTCGACACGGTGGAGGCCGCGGCGGAGGCCGCGGACCGCGCGCGAGCCGGACTCGGTGCGCGCTGCGACCTGGTGTTCGTCTTCGCATCCGGCCAGCACCTCGGCATGGCCAAGTGGATGCTCTCCGAGGTCCATGAGCGGCTCGAGCCGCACGCCCTGCTGGGCTGCGGCGCCGGCGGGACCGTCGCCGGCGGACACGAGCTCGAGGACACCCCGGGAATAGCCGTCTGGGCTGCCTCGCTCCCGGCGGCCGAGCTCGAGACGATGCACGTAACGGCGGAGCGCGACGGTGACGGCTTCC
>DASTAI010000067.1:0-6869 GCA_035712865.1 Solirubrobacterales bacterium | reverse complement strand
TGGTCGTCCGTTCCGAGGAAGTAGATCGAGCGAACCAGGAGCACCGCGGCCAACACGACGGCTGCGATCACCGCCAGGATGGCCGCCCATTTCAGCGCGCGCCGCCGTCGCCTGGGCGCCGGCATCGGGCCCTGTCCGCGGAGGCGATCCGTGGCGCCCCTCATTCGCTCCCGGGTCAGTCCCGCCGACTCGGCGGTGCGGGAGATCAGCGTCGCGCCCTCCTCCGACTCCTTCGCATCGGCCTCGGCGACCCGGAAGGCCACCGCCGTGATGTTGTCGCGTCCGCCGCCTCGGTTCGCCGCCTCGACGAGACGGTTGACGGCGTTCCGCAGGTTCTTCGAATCGACCAGGATGTCCCGGATCTCGTCGTCGGAGACCATCGTGGTGAGGCCGTCGCTGCAGAGCAGGAAGACGTCGCCGTCACGCGCCGGGAAGGTCATGGTGTCGACGTTCACGCTGGGCTCCGGTCCCAGGGCGCGCGTGATGATCGAGCGCTGCGGGTGCTCCTCGGCCTGCTCCTCGGTCAACCTGCCCTGCCGGCGCAGCTCCTCGACCAGCGAGTGGTCCTTGGTCAGCCGCTTGAGCTCACCGTTCCGCAGGAGGTAGGCGCGGCTGTCACCGACGTGGCCGAACGCCACCTCGTCGTTCTTCACCAGCGCCGCGGTCAGGGTGGTTCCCATGCCGGCGCGAGAGGAGTCCTCCTGGGCGAGCCTGTGGATCTTGCGGTTGGCCTGCTGCGCGATCTCCTCGAGCTGGCCCTCGGCGGAGGCATCGTCGTTCCGCGGCCCGCGCTCGAACGCTCCCGCAGCGATTCGAGACGCGACCTCGCCCGCCTGCGCGCCCCCCATGCCGTCGGCCACGGCGAAGAGCGGCGGCTTGGCGAAGTAGGAGTCCTCGTTGGCCTGCCGCTGGCGTCCGGTATCGGTCTTGTGTGCCTCCTCGACGACTCTCAGCATCACGACACCTCGAAGCGGAACTCAGTGTCCCCGATCCTGATCAGGTCGCCGGGTGTGAGCTCGGCCTCGCCGTGGAGCTCCCGCGAGTTGAGAAGCGTGCCGTTGGTCGAGTTCATGTCCTCGACGAAATATGCCTCGGAGCGGTTGAACACGCGCGCGTGGATCCCGGAGGCATATCGATCGTCCAGGCGGATGTCGGCGTCGGCGGAGCGGCCGAGCGAGATGCCGCCGAAGAGGTCGTAGTGCTCGCCCTTGTTGAGCCCGCCCCCCTCCTCGACGACCAGGAAGGCGTCGGTCCCGGCGGGCTCGACCCCGCCCGCGGCCTCGTGGTAGCCCGTCTCGTAGCCCGGAGTGGCGGTCCCGCGGAGGTCCTTGAGCGAGCTGCGGGTCACCCAGAGCAGAAAGAGGAAGAGCACGGCAAGGAAGCCGAACTTGAGCGCTACGGCAAGCGGCTCGAGATCGCTATTCACTGCTCGATGTCGAAGGCGAAGACCTTGGTTCCGAGAGTGATCTCGTCGCCCGGAGAGAGTCGGGCATTCGCGACGCGGCGGCCGTTGACCTTGACCCCGTTGGTCGAGTTGAGGTCGACGATCTGCCAGTCCCCCACGTTCGAGCGGCGCAGCTCGGCGTGGCGCCGCGAGATGTTCGGATCGTCGATCACGCAGTCGTTGTCCTTGGAGCGCCCCAGGCTCGCGGTCGGTCCGTCGAGGACGTAGCGGCGATCATCCACCGAGACGATCGCCCGGGTCTCGGAGAAGGCGGCATCGGGGCGGCGCTTCGACCGGGCCTTCTGCGCCTGCGTGGCGGAGTAGACCATCGTGTGCCCATGCTCGCCCTGTTCCGGCTCCGCGCCCTGGCGCTGCGGGGGCCTGACGAGGCGGGTCTGGATCCCGAACTCGCCCAGCCGCAGGCGCTCGTCCTGGTCGAGGTTGACGACGGGTCGCGTCAGCAGGTCGTAGTCCTGGTGGCGGGCGTGCTCCAACAGGTGGCCGCTCAGCTCCTGGGCGAGTGAGGATTCGTAGTCCTTGAAGCGCTCGTAGTCCTCCGGGGAGAGCCAGACGGTGTATTCGTTCGGCACATAGACCCGCTGGACCGACGCCGTCTTGTGGGCGTCCATCTCCTTGGCGAGCTTGCGCGCGATCTCCACCGGCTGCACGCCGGAGCTGAAGGCGCGGCTGAAGACGCCTTCGACGAGGCCCTCGATTCGGGCTTCGAGGTTGCGCAGAACGCTGATGGTGGGCTCCTAGGGTCGGTTGGCCGCGAGCAGGCCGAAATGCTAGACGGCTTGGCTAGGCAATCGCATCGGACCCGCGCTCCTCGAAGCCGCCCTCGTGATATGCGTCAGAGGCACCCAGACGATGGGGCTCCGGCGGGCCCAGGCGGCGCATGAGCAGAGCGGCGAGCACGGCCGCCAGCAGAGCGGCGAAGAGCAGCCCCGGGGGACTGGAGCCGCCGTCCACGAGGCGCAGGGCCGAGATCAGGCCGGCGGCCCAGACGAGCGCCCCGATCGAGTCGAGCAGCGGCGCGCGACCGCGGATCAGGAGCGGCAGCGCCCAAGCTGCGAGGGCGAAGACGCCCGCGCCGGCGAGCACCGAGCCGTCGACCAGGGGGGCGACCACGTCCGTCAGCGCCGTGCCCGCGGAACCGGTCCAGTGGGCGGGCGGATCGGCGACCGGTCCCAGCAGGAGCGTCCGGTGCGCCAGCTCCTCCCAGGCGGCGAGCCAGAGGTATCCGATGCCGCCGAGGAGCGCCCTTCCGACGCCGCCGCGGGTGAGGCCGGCGAGGGCCGGATAGACCGGGCCCAGGCCGACGAGGCCGAGGATCGGCGCGAGCCCGGGCAGGGCGATCGCCTCCGGATCGATCGCCGAGAGAAGCGGCAGAGCGCCGAGCACCGCGACGAAGGCCGCCACCCCCGGCTCCCGGGCGCCGAGCAGCAACCAGAGCAGGACGAGAGCGAGCTGGAGGGCGTAGGCCGGCCGGGGACGACCGAGGGCGAGGACACCGGGCAGCAGCGCGGCGAGCACGATCGGCGCCGGGCCTCCGGTCGCGATCAGTGCGCCGATACCCAGCGCCGCGATGCCCACCCCCGGCAGAAACCGGGCGACGTCGGGCAGCCGCCTGGGCTCCAGGAAGGCATCGCCGTCGACGCCGGCGATGGGCGGCAGGGGCTCGCCGTCCAGCTCCGAGACGTGTGCCGCCAGCGTGGACGCGAGCTCCGAGGAGAGCGGACGCTCCTCCGGGTCAGGGTCGAGGGCGGCATCGATCGCCGCCGTCATCTCCTCCGGCAGCTCGGGTCGGACGTCGCCCAGCGGAGCGATGGGCTCGCCGATCGCTCGCGCCGTCGCGGCGGGCCCCTCCCGCAACAGCGGGTGCTCGCCGCAGAGGCACTCGTAGAGCGTCAGCGCGAGGGAGTAGACGTCCGCGGCGGGCCCTGGGCGCAGGCCGTCGGCCTGCTCCGGCGCCATGTAGGCGAGTGTGCCGACGACCGCTCCCGTGGCGGTCAGGGTCTTCTCCCCCGCGATGCGGGCGATGCCGAAGTCGACCAGCTTCGCCTCATCGCCCGTGACCAGGATGTTCTCGGGCTTCACGTCGCGGTGAACCACCCCGGCGCGATGGGCGGCGGTCAGGGCGGCCGCTCCATCGGCGCCGACCCGGGCCACGAGGCGGTCGTTGAGCTCACCGCGTCGTCCAAGCGCGCGCAACGTCTCGCCCTCGATCAGCTCGGAGACGAGGAAGGCGCGCTCGCCGTCAGTGGCGAGCTCGTAGAGCGTCGCGATGTTGCGGTGCGTCAGGCGCGCGACGGCCTGCGCCTCACGCGTCACCCGGGGCGCGCCGTGCTCGCGATCGATCACCTTGACCGCGACGGGGCGTTGCAGCCGCTCGTCCCAGGCTCGGTAGACGGTCCCGAAGCCTCCGCTCCCGATCCGCTCCTCGATCCGAAATCTCCCCAGAACCTGCTCACCGACCATGGCCGGTTTGAGTTCGCCCCCGAAGGACCCATTCCTGTAGCGCTACCTAAAGCTGGTGCGAATACTGAATTACATGCGTCGAGGGCCGTGTTCATACTGAGACGCGGTTTGGCATTCCTCGATGAGGAACAAGAAGAAGACCTTCTGGTCGACGAAGAGCCGCCCGAGCGGCCCCGACGCAGAGTCGGGGGACCGCAGAGGCGACGTCAGCAGTTCCTCGTTCGGCGTCTGATCGGCGTCGGCGTCGGCATCGGGTTCCTGATCCTGATCGTGATCGGCTTTCGCGGCTGCCTCGAGGCACGCTCCGACCGGGCGCTGCGCAACTACGACTCGGACATCGCCTCGGTGATGCAGCAGTCCGAACAGAGCGGCAAGGACTTCTTCAACCTCCTCAACGGCACCGGGGGCACCTCGAGCTCGCTGGATGCCCAGCAGGAGGTGCTGCGCCAGCGGGACACCTCACAGACCCTCCTCGACAGGGCCGAGGAGGTGAGCACACCCGGCCAGATGCACGACGCAGACACGGCCGTGCTCCAGACGCTGACGCTGCGACGCGACGCGCTCAGCTCGATCGCACAGAACGTCACCCAGGCGGCGCCTCCAACGCAGAGCGGCAGCGCGACCCAGGCGACCGGGAACGCAATCGATGCGATCAGCGAGGCGATGGGCTCGCTCTACGCGAGCGACGTTCTGTGGACGCAGATCGGCAAGCCCGAGATGGAGAAGGTGCTCAAGGACGAGGGCGTGGACGCTCCGCCGCTGCCCAACGGCAACTTCATGCCAGCAAACGCAACCGACTTCCTCAACCAGACCACGCTGGTGACCAAGCTCAACGCCCTGACCGGAGCGACGACGACAACCAGCGGGACCCACGGGCTCCAGCTCGAGTCCACCTCGATCGGCGGGCAGACGCTGACGCCGGACTCCTCCAACACCGTGCCCGCGGACTCCCAGGAGATCGACATCCAGGTGACCAACTCCGGGGACAACGACGAGACCGGGATCAGCGTGAGCGCCACGCTGGGCGGCGCCTCGCTCAATGGACAGCTCCAGGCGCTCAGCGCCGGCGAAACCGGCACGGTGAAGATCCCGCTGACCACCAAGCCGGCGAGCGGCACCGACACGACGCTGCAGGTGGTCGTGTCGCCGGTGCCCGGGGAGCAGATCACCACCAACAACCAGTCCACCTACTCGGTGATCTTCGGACCCTGATGCGGGTCGCCTATCTCGGCCCGCCGGGGACGTTCAGCGAGGACGCCCTCCGGGCGGCGGTCGGAGAGGAGGAGATCGAGGCCGTCCCGTCCGCGTCCGTCTACGACGCGATCGTGGCGCTACGCGAGGGCGACGCCGACCGCGCTCTGGTCCCCTTCGAGAACTCGATCGAGGGAGCCGTCACCGCCACCCTCGACACGCTCGCGTTCGATGCGAATGGCCTGACGCTGGTTGGCGAATACGACCTGCCGATCCGCCACTGCCTGATCGCCAGGGAGGAGCTGCCGCTGGACCGCATCGAGGTGGTCCTCTCCCATCCACAGGCCAGCGCACAGTGCGCCCGCTTCATCCGCGAGGAGCTGCCGCAGGCCGAGGTCCGGGCGGCACCGAGCACAGCCGAGGCGGTCCGGACGGTCGTCGAATCCCACCGGCCCTGGGCTGCCCTGGGTGCCGAATCCGCGGCGCGTCTCTATGGCGCGGCCGTGTTGCGGGGCGGCGTCGAGGACGAGGCCGACAACATCACTCGCTTCGTCTGGGTGGCTCGGGCGGGGACGAGCCCGTCTGGGTCCGGGCCGTGGCGTACGTCTCTGGTCTTCTCGGAGCTGGGTGAGGACCATCCCGGTGCGCTGGTCGAGGCACTGGAGGTCTTCTCCAGCCGCGAGATCAACCTGACCCGGATCGAGTCGCGGCCGCTTCGGCGCGGCCTCGGCCGTTACCAGTTCTTCCTCGACATCGAGGGAGCGGCCGAAAAGGAGCCTCTTGCCGACGCGATCGAGCAGCTCCGCTCGAAGGCCGAGACCGTCCGGGTGCTCGGCAGCTGGCCCATCGCCGCGCCGCCTGGAGTGCCAGGAGCCGGGTAGGCGCTGCACTACAATCGCGCCGGACATGGGTAACGGGGCCACCGCGCACGCGAACGTGCCGGCCGGCGGTCGGGCATCGAACAACGGCCACGAACCCGCACACATGAACGGAAACGGCGTCGCTGCTGACGCGGATGCGGAGGGCGAGGTAGCTGTAGCGGCCGTCCGCCGCCTGACGCGCGGACGGGTGCTCGTCCTCAACGCCAGCTACGAGCCGCTCAACGTCTGCACCGTCCGCCGGGCGCTCGTCCTGATCCTCAAGGAGAAGGCGGAGGTCTTGGAGCGAGGCGATGACGTCCTCCGCTCAGAGACGATGCGCATCGATCGGCCGGAGGTGATCCGGCTGATCAGCTTCGTCCGCGTGCCGCGGGACATTCACCGCCGCCGGATCACCCGCAAGGCGGTCCTCGCGCGGGACGGCTGGACCTGCCAGTACTGCGGCGCCAGCAAGCACGGCCTGACCGTCGACCACGTCATCCCGCGGAGCCGCGGCGGCGAATCGGTCTGGGAGAATATCGTCGCCTCCTGCGCCCCCTGCAACCGAAGGAAGGGCAACCGCCTGCCGCAGGAGATCCGCATGCACCCCAAGCGCCGGCCCCGTCCCCCAGGGCCGACCGTCTTCATCCGCATCGCCGCGCCGAGGACGCCGGCGGCCTGGGAGCCGTACCTTCTGACGGCGTAGCTGCGCCGAGTACATGGGGAGAAGAACATGAGAGTCGTCGTCATCGGTGGAACCGGTCTGATCGGGTCGAAGGTGGTGGCGTGTCTCAAGGAGGAGGACAACGAGGCCATCGCCGCATCACCGGACTCGGGCGTGAACACACTGACCGGCGAGGGACTTCCCGAAGTTCTCCAGGGCGCCGAGGTGGTGA
>DASTAI010000066.1:0-5933 GCA_035712865.1 Solirubrobacterales bacterium | reverse complement strand
CGAGGGATCTCGGATCGGTACGTCCAGCCTGCGACGGCGCGCCCAGATCCTCGCCAGGCGCCCCGACCTCGAGGTGGTCGAGCTGCGAGGCAACGTCGACAGCCGCCTCGCCCGCTACGAGGCGGGTGACTTCGACGGGCTGGTCCTCGCCGTGGCAGGACTGAGCCGGCTCGGGCGGGCCGAGGAGATCGCCTTCCCGATCGAGCCGGAAGAGTCCGTCCCGGCGCCCGGTCAGGGGGCGATCGCGATCGAGGCGCGCCACGCGGACGACCGCGCCGTCACCGCGGCCGAGTCGATCACGGACCGAGGCTCGCTGGGCACCCTGAGCGCCGAGCGCTCACTGGTCGCGGGCCTCGGGGCGAGCTGCAACACCCCGCTCGGGGCAACGGCGACGCTTGAGCCCGGCGGCCGCATGCGGCTGCGAGCGTTCTGCGGCCTGCCGGATGGCAGCGAATGGCTCCGCGACGAGCTCGAGGAGGACTCCTCGGACCCGGAAGGGCTCGGCGTCGCTCTCGCCGAGCGGATGAGGGCGGCCGGCGCGGCGGACATCCTCGACCGGGCCGAGTCGATGACGGTCGGGCAGTGACCGAGGGCACGGGCATCGTCTTCCTCGTCGGCGCCGGCCCGGGTGACCCGGGCCTGATGACGATCCGCTCTCTCGACCTGATCGTCGCCGCCGACGTCATCGTCCACGACCGCCTCATCCCCAGCGACGCCCTTGTCGCGGCTCGCCCGGACGCCGAGATCCTCTACGTCGGCAAGGAGCCCGGGGAGGCGAGCGTCCCCCAGGATGGGATCGAAGAGCTGCTGATCGACCGGGCGCGGGCCGGCAAGATCGTCGTCCGGCTGAAGGGCGGCGACCCGTTCGTCTTCGGGCGCGGCGGCGAGGAGGCGGAGGCCCTGGCCGAGGCGGGCATTCCCTTCGAGGTCGTTCCCGGGATCACCGCCGGCGTCGCCGCCTCGGCCTACGCGGGGATCCCGGTCACGCACCGGGACGACGCCTCGGCCGTCGCCTTCGTCACGGGGCACGAGGACCCTGAGAAGGAGGACTCGGCACTCGACTACGAGGCGCTGGCGAGCTTCCCGGGGACGCTGGTCTTCTACATGGGTGTCAAGGCGCTGCCCCGTATCGGGGAAGCGCTGATCGCCGCGGGACGTGACTCCTCCGAGCCGGCCGCGGTGATCGAGCGGGGGACGCTCCCCGGCCAGCGCACCGTGAGCTCGACGCTCGAAGAGATCGCGGCCGCCGCCGGGGAGGCGGGCATCAGAGCGCCCGCCGTCACCGTCGTCGGTCCGGTCGCTGCCCGCCGTGACCGGATCGCCTGGCTCGAGCGCCGCCCACTCCACGGCCAGCGGATCGTCGTCACCCGCGCGAGGGCGCAAGCGAGCGAGCTCGCCCGCCGCCTGGACGCGCTCGGTGCGGAGCCGATCGAGCTGCCCGCGATTCGGATTGAGCCGCGGCTGGACACCGACGAGGTCCGTCGCGCCGTCGAGAGCCTGCACACCTACGCGCTCGTCTGCCTGACCAGCCCCAACGGGGTGAACCTGCTGTTCGAGGCGATGGCCGCGCAGGGACGCGACGCCCGGGCCCTGGCGAATGCGAGCGTGGCGGCGATCGGCGCCGGCACGGAGGCTGCACTCGCCGCACACGGGGTGATCGCCGACATCGTCCCCGACCGCTTCGTCGCCGAGGAGCTGGTCGAGGCGCTGGACGCCCTCGACCTCCAGGGCAAGCCGGTGCTGATCGCCCGCGCCGCGGAGGCACGAGAGCTGCTGCCCGAGGCACTGCGTAAGAAGGGCGCCGAGGTCGACGTCATCGCCCTCTACCAGACGGTCGCCGAGGAAGCGGATCCCGAGGCCCTCGAGCGCGCCCGCGACGCCGACTTCATCACCTTCACCTCCTCCTCGACCGTACGCAACTTCGTCGACGCCACGGGGGACGGAGTTCCCAGCGGGGCGCGGGTCGTCTCCATCGGGCCGGTGACGAGCCAGGCGATCCGCGACGCCGGGCTCGCGGTGGACGTCGAAGCCGAGCGGCACGACATCGACGGGCTCGTCGGTGCGCTGCTGGACGCGGTGGCGAAGACCGGCCAACCCGGCTGAATGTCGAATCGAACAACTGCGTCCCGACGGACGTGTTTCATGCCGCACTCAATCCTTCGACCGAAGGGAAACCGATGACCGGCAGGATGTCACCGACAAAGCTCGTGCTCGCGGCCGGCCTGGGCGCGGCCGGCCTGCTCCCGATGTCGGACAGCGCCTTCGCGGCGATCGCGGACTACCCGAGCACCGCGACCTACACCGTCCCCAACCAGACCGGACAGGCCGGGGTTCCCTCACAGGTCTTCGTCCCACCCGGTCGTACAGCCGTGCAGTCGCTTCAGCTGACGCACGTGAAGCCGAGCTTCCCGAACGGCGCCAATGCCGGGCTCGACCTCCAGTTCAGGTTGGAGAGCCCCAGTGGGACGTCGGTCCAGGTTCTGGCGAACTCGAATTGCGCGAACTGGCCCAACACCTCCGACTTCACCGTCACCGACTCCGCCACCAACGAGGTCGGCTCCACGGCCTTCTGCGCCAGCCTCCCCAACGGGCCCGGCAAGCCCAACCAGCCGCTCTCCACCTTCAACGGCCAACCCAGCGCCGGTGTTTGGACCATGACGGTGGTTGACGTCGGGCTCTTCGCGCCCACCACTGACGGGTTCTGGAACGGCTGGACGCTGCAGATCAACCACGCGAGCCCGACCCTGAAGGCCGATCCGGCGCCCTTCAAGATCCAGAAGAAGTTCGCGATCGCCGCGCGCTGCGACGCCAACTGCACCGTCATCACCGGCGGCGCCGCAGGCTTCACCAGCACCCAGTTGGCTGCGAATACGGTCGGAACGATCGTCGCTCCCGCCAACAAGAAGGCGCAGAAGAAGGGCAAGGGCGTGGTCACGCTGGCAGCCACCGACGAGACCGGCGGCACGGCGACGACGACCGTCAACGCCAAGACGATCAAGGTCAAGAAGAAGAAGTAGTAGTGGGGGCGAGCGTGGTTTGATTCCGCCGTGGCGCAGCCGCGGCCGATCACCTTTCTCTCCGATTACGGCTACGAGGACGAGTTCGCGGGCGTCTGTCGCGCGGTGATCGCCCAGATCGCTCCGGGGGCGACACTGATCGACCTCAGCCACGGGATCGCGCGCCAGGACGTGCGCCAGGGGGCGATCGTGCTCGCCAACGCTCTGCCCTCGTGCCCGCCCGGCGTCCACCTGGCGGTGGTCGACCCGGGTGTGGGCTCGGCGCGCAGAGCCGTCGCGGTGGCCGCCGCTGAGGGGCGATTCCTGGTCGGCCCTGACAACGGCCTGCTCTCGCGGGCGCTCGACCGCCTCGGCGGGGCCCTCGACGCCGTCGAGCTCTCGCACTCCCCGTTCCGCCTGGAGCCGGTCTCGGCGACGTTCCATGGCCGCGACCTGTTCGCTCCGGTCGCAGCCCACCTCGCGCTCGGTGCGCGGCTGGAGGAGGCGGGTGAGCCGATCGATCCCGCCTCACTCGTGGCCCTCGACCTAACCACGCCCGAGATCGGCAGCGACGAGGTCGTGGCTCACGCGATCCACGTCGACGGCTATGGCAACGTGACGCTCGATCTCGACGCCTCGATGCTCTCCGATGGTCCGCTTCATGCGGGTGAGGCGATCGACGTACGGGCCCCGGACGGCCGCTTCGAGGCGACCTGGGCGGGCACCTTCGCCGATGTCGACTCGGGCGAGGTCCTGCTGTTCGAGGACTCCTCGGGCGCAATGGCCCTCGCGGTGAGCGGCGGCAGCGCCGGGGGACTGCTGAACCTCGAGGCGGGCGGCGAGGTGACGCTGCGGACGGCCAGGTGAACGCCGGCCCGGCTTCGGACCGCGTGACCGTGGGCTTCGGCGCCCCGCACCGCCACTTCCGCCGCACCGACTCGACGAACGAGCGGGCCAAGGACCTGGCGCTCGCCGGAGCGGCCGCCGGGCTTGTCGTCACCGCCGACGAGCAGACCGCGGGGCGGGGGCGGCGCGGGAACGACTGGTTCGCGCCGCCCGGGTCCTGCCTGCTCTACTCGGCCCTGCTGCGCCCCTACTCGGCGGGAGACGTGCCGCTCTTGCCGCTCGCCATCCCCGTGGCGGTCTGCGAGGCCGCCGAGGCGGTCGCGCCGGTCCGCTGCCGGGTGAAGTGGCCGAACGACGTCTGGGTCGAGGAACGCAAGGTCGCGGGGGCGTTGGTGGAGGCTCGGCCGGAGGAGGGCTGGGCCGTGATCGGCGTGGGCATCAACATCGCCATACCCCAGGACGAGTTCCCACCGGAGTTGCGCGAGACGGCCGATTCGCTGCTGCCGATGGAGGCAGAGGACGGGGTGCCCCCCGGCGGCGCCCCGGGGGTGCGGCGCGCGCTCGTGGAGCTCAACGATTCCCTCGCGCGCTGGGTCTCAGCCGGGGACGACGAGGTGCTCTCCGCCTTCCGCGCCCGGGATGCCATCTCCGGCAGGCGCATCTCCTGGGATGGCGGGGAGGGCCTCGCAGAGCAGATCGACGAGCTCGGGCACCTCGTCGTGCAGAACCCCGACGGCGAGCGAGTATCGCTCGGCGCGGGCGAGGTCCACCTCGCGCTCGGGGACTAGGTCAGGCTGAGCGGCGAATCGCCGCGGTGGCGGTCGCGCTGGCGATCAGCTCGCCGTCGCCGTCTCGGAGCTCGCCGGCCATGAAGGCGACGTCCTTCCCCCGCCTGACGATCCGGCCGTGACCGCGGAGCTCTCCGGGCTGGGCGGGGTTCAAGAACTGCACGTGCAGGTCGGTGGTCGGCGCCCACTCGCCGTCGCCCAGGGTGGCGACCAGCGCGGGACCAAGGGTGTCATCGAGCATCGCCGCCAGGAAGCCGCCCTGGACAACGCCGGCGGGATTGAGGAATTGCTCCGTTGCGGTGAAGGCGACCTCGATGGTCCCCTCCTCCGGATCGATCTCGATCAACCTGAACCCGAGCAGCTGAGCCGCGGGCGGGGGGTCCGCGCGACCCTCCATCACGTCCCAGAACGGCCCCTCTCGCGCCACCCGGCTAGGACTCTTCGGCGGCCTCGAAGGCCTCGGGCTCCTCGCCCTCCAGCTCGACCTCGTCCGGCTCGCGCTCGGGCGCACCACCGTTCTCGCTGCCGGGCTCGAGCTCCTCGACGTCGCCGTTGGCCTCCGCCGCGGCACCCGCCTTCTTCGACTTGTCCGCGGCGCCGTCCTGGTTCGGTGCCTTGCGCTTGCGGCGCCTGCGGCGGCCGCCGGACTTCGGGAAGTTGCGCAGCAGCTCGCGGGCGACGGCAGAGGGCTTGCGGGCGGCCCGCATCCGAGCTCCGCGCAGCACCTCCTCACCCTCGGGCGTGTGCGCGATCCCGGCGGCGAGGAGCGCCGCGGAGAGGCGGCGGTCCTGGTTGCGCGCGGCGTGCACCAGACGGCGGGCATTCCGTCCATGGGCCCTGCCGGACGAGTTGACGAGCAGGCCGAGCAGCCGCTTGGTCTCGGGCCAGCGCTGCACCGCGTACTCCTCATGAAGGTCGCGGGTGTAGTCGGCCAGTCGCCAGACCCAGGCCTGGGCCTGATCGCGACGGCCGATCCGGCGCTCGGCGAGCGCTTCCAGGAGAACCTTGGTCCCGGCCCGGCGGTCATCCCGCGACCAGGTCCCGACCGTGTCGATCGCGTCGTCGAAGGCGTCGGCATCGCGGATGGCGGCGATCTCGGTGAGGGCCTTGATGCGGAGCTGCTGGTTGCGGTTCCGCTGGACGCAGGTGAGGAGGAAGCGGCGGCGGAGCTCCTTGGTGTTGTCGTGCTGGAGCATCGCCTTGGCCCGCCGCCAGTTGTTGGAGGCCACGCGGGCGCCGGCGAGGGCGGCCCAGACGTGCTGCTCCTGCCACGACAGGTGTTCGACGGCGATGCGCCACAGCT
>DASTAI010000065.1:0-9230 GCA_035712865.1 Solirubrobacterales bacterium | reverse complement strand
CACGCCCAATCTCTCTCACAGCATCCCTCTGGGCATCTTCGGCCCAAGCGGTGGCTTCGGGCCCGGAGAGCCATTGGTGACCTCCCAGCGAGATACTGGGCGGGCGATGTCGGAGGAGAACGTGGCGCTGGCACGGAGGGCGATCGACGCTCTCAACCGCGGCGACCTCGATGCCTTGGTGGTCTTCCTCAGCCCAGATGTCGCATGGGAGGCCTTGGAAGGCGTCGTTGGGATCGCTGAGCTGTATCGCGGGCGGGCGGGGGTGCGAGAGTGGATCGATCTGATGTGGAAAAACGCGGAGGAGGGCGTCCACATCGAGATCGATCAGATAGCGGACTTGGGAGATGACCGGGTCTTCATTGCCGTGGTTGTCACCGGACGCCGTAGGGGCAGCGGCATGCCGTTTGAATACCGCACCTGGCAGCTCCTCCGGTTCGCGGACGGCCTGATTGCGAGACGTCAAGTCTTCTGGACCCGTGCCGAAGCCCTGAAAACCGCCGGGCTGCGGGGGTAGGCGATGTCGGAGGAGGACGTGGAGGGCGTGCGAAGGGCCTTTGAGGCCTACCGGCGCGGCGACGTCGACGACGGCTCCATCCGGCCTACGTCCTCAGCCTTGCCTCGTCCAGGTCAAGTTCGGCCTGGATGCGGCGGAAGACGTCCTGCTTGAGGCGGCCCTCCCGCCGCAGCTCGAGCAACGCTTCCCGCTCGTTGACGATCAGATCCTCCCGGAGCCGACGGTAGCCCTTGAGCGGGTCCTCGATCGGCGTCTCACCATCGTCCCCCGAGAGGGCGGAGACGCAGCGCGCGAAGCGCGCCTGGTAGATCTCGCGAAGGCGGTCCAGCACGTTGTCGGGTATGCCGGGGTCCGTCCCCTCGATCTCCTCGAGCCGGTCGAGCGCGGCCTGAGCCGCCGCCAGCCTGGCGGTGGCCTCTTCCGGGGACCAGGCGCCATGGGCTTGCAGTCCCAGGCGGCGAACCACCCAGGGCAGCGTCAGCCCCTGGCCGACCAGGGTGACGCAGATGACGGCGACCGTGAGGTAGATGATCAGGTCGCGCGAACCGAACGGAGCGCCGGAGTCGAGCGTGAAGGGGAGCGCCAGCGCAGCCGCGAGCGAGACCGCCCCGCGCATCCCGCTCCACCCGATCAGCAGGTTCTCCCGTGAGTTCTCTCCCGGTGACCAGGCCTTCGCCCACGGTGCGAGGCGCCCGAGCGCAGCGGGGAGGAACGGCCAGACCATCCGCACCACGACGACCACCGCCGAGACGAGCAGGCCGTAGCCGATGATCTGGCCGACGCTGAACTGCTCCCCCACGTTGCGCAGCACCTCGGGGAACTGGAGGCCGACGAGCACGAACAGGAGCGCGTTGAGGGCGAAGATCAACGTGCTCCAGAAGGCCTGGGCGTTCAGGCGGGTGTCGGCGTCGAAGACCTCGTGGGAGCGCCAGCCCGAATAGAGCCCGGAGCTGACCGCGGCCAGCACCCCGGAGGCGCCGACGCCGTCCGCGACGGCGAACGCCGCGTAGGAGAGCAGGACTGTGAGGACGATGGAGAGGGGCACGTCGTCCAGCCGGCGCAGCGCCCGGGACGCCAACCAGGCGAGCACCACCCCGATCGCGACGCCGCCGAGGACGCCCACGACCAGGTCGTCGAGCACCGTGCTGGCCGTGAGAGCCCCGCTGACCACCACCGCGACGGCGACCTTGTACGAAACCAGGGCCACGGCGTCATTCAGCATGCTCTCGCCCTCGACCACCGAGGCGACCCTGTCGGATACCCCCACCCTGTCGAAGGTCGTGATCGCCGAGACGGGGTCGGTCGGCGCCACGATCGCCCCGAGCACCAGGCCCTCGGCCCAATCGATGCCCGGGATGACGGCCTGGGCGACCGCGCCCACCACGACCATCGTGGTCAGCGAGAGACCGAGGATCAGCCAGGTGAGCGGCAGCAGCTGGGAGCGGAGCTCCTGCGGGGAGGCCCAGTAGCCCGCCGACTGCAGCAGGGGCGGCAGAAAGATCAGGAAGACCACGTCCGGGTCCAGCTCGAAACCCGGGCCACCGGGGATGAATCCGATCGCGAGCCCCCCGAGCACGAGGACGATCGGGTAGGGAATCGAGATGAGATCGGCGAGCCGCACCAAGACGATCGCGGCGGCGACAAGCGCGATCAGCGTCTCGGCATCGTTCACCTCGCGAGCATACGATCGCGGCCGCGATGGCAGAACTCACGCCCCCGGTCTCGGCCGAGGATCACGTCGACGGCCCTGAGCGCGCCGAGTTCGAGCTGGTGATGTTCGGCGACTTCCAGTGCCCCTACTGCGCCGCCGCATACCCGATCGTCCGCCGGATTCGGGATCAGATGGCCGGCAGGCTCCTGTTCGCCTTCCGCCATTTCCCTCTGCGCGAGATCCATCCCGACGCCGAGCGGGCCGCGGAGGCCGCGGAGGCGGCGGCCGCCCAGGGCGCCTTCTGGCAGATGCACGACCGGTTGTACGAGTCGGGAGGGGCGCTTTCCCGTGACGATCTGCTCGGCTACGCCACGGAGCTCGGGCTTGACCCGGATCGGGTCGGATCCGAGCTCGACTCCGAGGTCCACCGCCCGCGCGTCCAGCGCGACCTCGACAGCGGCATCGCCAGCGGCGTGACCGGGACACCGGGCTTCTTCGTCGGCGGGCGGCTGTACGGCGGCTCCTTCGACGCCCAGTCGCTCAGGGCCGCGCTCGAGACCTCGCCTGTCTAGCCCGCGTCGCCCGTCAGTAGCGGACGACAACCAGGCCGGTCGAGAGGATGACCACGGCCCAGGACAGGGTGCGCAGGGATCGATCCAGCGGACCGGCGAGCTCCGAGGCCGTCAACGGGATCACCGTCCCGTCGTCGAGCCGCTGCTCTCCGCTGACGGACACCGTCTTCCGCCGCAGCCGTCGCACGGGAGTCGAGAGACGACGCTGCACCATCGTCAGCCCGAAGCAGCCCACCGCGACAAGGGCGCCGGCAATGACGGTCTTCGCCGAGCCGAACGAGAGGGTGTTCACCCACCAGGAGGTGAGGGCCGGAAATGCACCCCACGCCGCGGCCAACCAGAAATCGGTGTGAAAGCGTCCGCCGAAGAGCTCGAGGTTGTAGGCCACGACGATGAAAGCGCCCGCGAGCACGAAAGGGATCAGGGTCGCGGAGACGACGATGCAGCCGGCGATGCCGATCCCGACCGCCCCGGCCAGCGAGCCGATCGCCAGCGCGATGAGGGTCCGGTCGGAGAGCTGGGTCTTCAGCGGCCGGCCATTCAACTCGTCGAGAGTGTGCGCTCCGACCCCGACCGCGAGGAAGAAGGCCGCCAGGGTCGACACGAAACGGTCGGTGTGGATCTGCGACGCGGCCGCGGCTCCGAACGCCACGTTCGCCAGGTTCCACGCCGTGTAGGGCGGGTGGAGCACCGTGACCAGGTCGCGCCAGCCGCCGGGACGGAGGGCATAGAAGGCGGGACGCCCCAGGCGCGCCTCGGCGACCGGCTCCGGGTCAGCCACGCGTACCCCAGATCACGACGCCGCCGCCCAGGCTCATCACGCGCCCCTCGACCTGCCTCAGACCCGCCTGCCGCCAGAGCTCGAGCTGGCGATCCAGCGGGAGCCGCCGGTACAGCTCGGTGATGCTGGGCCCCAGGAAGCGTCCGACTTCGTACCAATCGGGTGAGATCAGGCGTCCGAGAACCGGCATGGCGAGGCGGGTGTAGGCCTTCCAGAGCGAACGCGCGACCGGATTCGGGGGCAGCATGAACTCCAGCGAGGCCACCCTGCCCCCGGGCTTCACCACGCGGGCGAGCTCCGCCAGGGTGGCGCCCGGATCGTCCACGTAGCGCAGCAGGTAGGTGAAGGTGAGATGGTCGAACTCACCGTCGGCGAAGGGGAGCGACTCCGCCTCGCCTCGAATCAGCTCGATCCGCTCAGCCAGACGGCGATCGGCGTCGAGCTTCGCCTGAGCGCCCGCGAGCATCTCCCGGCTCTGGTCGAGCCCCACCACGGAGCAGCCGTACCGCCTGACGAGAGCGGCAGCGACCATGCCGGTGCCCGTGGCGACGTCCAGGACACGCTGATCCGACCTCGCCTCGACGCTGCGGACCATCGCGCGGCGCCAGCGCGGATCCTGGCCGAAGCTCAGCAGGGCGCCCGCGAGGTCGTAGCGGCGCGGCAGGCCCGAAAATAGGGCGAGCGTCTCCTCCTTGTTGAGCCGGTTTGCCGACATCGCCACCGTGAGAAGATATGCGGGTACGCCTTATGCGAGTTGAGGAGGCTTGATGGCGACGAAGCAGGAGACGCAGCAGCCGCAGGTGGAAGGTTCGCGGGACGGCGCGTCGGGTGGCGACTCCCTGAGCGTCACCGACAACCGGACGGGCAAGAGCTACGAGCTCGAGATCGCCGACGAGACCGTACGCACGATGGACCTGCGGCAGATCAAGGTCCACGAGGACGACTTCGGCATGATGGGCTACGACCCCGCCTTCACGAACACGGCCTCGTGCCGCTCGGCGATCACCTACATCGACGGCGAGGCCGGGATCCTGCAGCACCGCGGCATCCCGATCGAGCAGCTCTCCGAGCAGTCCAGCTACCTCGAGGTCGCCTACCTCCTGATCTTCGGCGAGCTCCCCACCGCCCCACAGCTCGAGCGCTGGATCTTCGACGTCACGCACCACACGTTCGCGCACGAGGACATCAAGAAGTTCAACGAGGCATTCCGCCACGACGCCCACCCGATGGGCATGCTGCTCGCCAACGTCGGGGCGCTCTCGACGTTCTACCCGGAGGCCAAGCACATCGACGATCCCGAGGAGCGCTACATGGCGGCGATCAGGCTGATCGCGAAGATGCCGACCCTCGCCGCCTGGGCCTATCGGCACAGCATGGGGCTCCCCTACGTCTATCCGGACAACGAGCTCTCCTACCCCGAGAACTTCCTCTCGATGCTGTTCAAGATGGAGAACACGTTCGAGCCCGACCCGCGGCTGGCGAAGGCCCTCGACGTGCTCTTCATCCTGCACGCCGACCACGAACAGAACTGCTCGACCAACGCCGTCCGCTCCGTCGGCTCCTCCGGAGTGGATCCCTACTCGGCTGTCGCCGCCGGCGTCGCCGCCCTCTACGGCCCGCTCCACGGTGGCGCCAACGAGGCAGTCCTGCGAATGCTGCGCCGGATCGAGACCGTGGACAACATCCCCGGCTTCCTCGAGGGCGTCAAGAACCGCGAGGAGAAGCTGATGGGCTTCGGCCACCGCGTCTACAAGAACTACGACCCGCGGGCGCGGATCATCAAGAAGCACGTCGACGAGGTCCTCGAGGCGACGGGCGACAACCCGCTCCTCGACATCGCCACGGAACTGGAGAAGCGGGCGCTCGATGACGATTTCTTCACCTCGCGCAAGCTCTACCCCAACGTCGACTACTACTCCGGCCTGATCTACGAGGCGATGGGCATCCCCACCGACATGTTCACTGTGATCTTCGCGATCCCGCGGACCTCCGGCTGGATGGCCCAGTGGATGGAGCAGAACGAGGATCCAGACCTCAAGATCGCGCGGCCGCGCCAGATCTACGTCGGCCGTCGTGACGTCGACTACACGCCGACCGAGAAGCGCGAGGGGCCCGAGAAGATCACCGGGCCGCCGGCCAAGCGGCCGAAGCGTCCCCGCCGCGGCGCCTAGCCGACCGAGGCCGCCTCGCGGGCGCCGTCCCGAGTGGCGAAGACCTCGATTCGGGCGATCCTGCGATTTCGCAAGGTGAAGAGGACCGAGTGGGTCTCGTTCACCTCCATCTCCCGCATGCGTCCGATGTTGCGCTGGATGACGACGACCTGCCCATTCGCCTCCTCGAACTCCACGGGGGCGATCAGGAACTCGTCGAACGTTGCGAGCAGGTCGTTCCAGTTGCGAACGATGCCCTCATAGCCACGCTGAATGCTGCCCCCGACCCCGCCGGCCGGCGGGTGTATCTCCACCTCCGGGTCGAATAGCTCGGCGGCGGCGGTCGTGTCTCCCTCGAACACCTCCCGCAGACGAGGGAGGTCGATCGGCTCGAGTCCGCCGTCCGGATCCAGCCCCCAAAGCCGAAAGGCCTCGCGAACGACCTCCACGTTCTCCCCGGCCATCGGCGCAGTATCCCAGGCTAGTCTGCGGCCGCGTGGGCAAGTGGAAGGTCACGGTCCGGCACGGGTCCAGTGTCGGCAGGGAGAAGTACGACTCACTCGACGAGGCAATCGGCGAAGCGCGGCGGCGCGTCGAGCTGGTCCGGCGGGAGGGCGGCCTACCCGAGGTCAGTGTGTTCCGCACGCACACCCCCGATCAGCGGGTGCACGCCCGCATCGAGATCTCCGGCCCCGGCCTCTTCCGCGCGCCGGAGGGCGGCGTCGACGTTATGGGCGACGGCAGCGCGATCGCATACCGGGGGGTGATCAACAAGGAAACGATCCCCGCCGACACCCTGGATGCGGCGTTCGAGCGATTGAAGAGAGCGCTTGAGCGCTGAGGCCGCGGGAATAAGCTGCGACCGATGGCGGAGAGCGTCGAGGTCGGTCGCCGGGTCAGACTCCCGAGCGGAGCGGGGCGTCCGATTCAGGTCTTCATCAACGGCACCGAGCAGCGGGAGGGCAGCGACTACTCCGTCCGCGGGCGGGAGATCGTCTTCTCGCGGCCTCTGGTCAAGGAGAAGGTCAGCGGCGCCCGCTGGATGGCGATGCTTCTCGGGCTGTTCGGCAGCTACGGGAAGAACGAGACCGTCGACGTCCACTTTCGGCACGGGGGCAAGACCCGGGTGATCGCGGATGCGAGGATCGAGAGCTGATGCGCGTCTGCCTGATGATCGAGGGGCAGGAGTCGGTCAGCTGGAGGGACTGGCTTGGCCTGGCCGAGGCCTGCGAGCAGAGCCCGATCGACGCGCTCTTCCGCTCCGACCACTACCTCTCGGTGATGGGCAGGACCGACCGCGGCTCGCTCGACGCCTGGGCGACCATCGCCGGCCTCGCCGCCGTCACGACCGACCTGAGGTTGGGGAGCCTCGTCTCCCCGGCCACCTTCCGCCATCCCTCGGTCCTGGCGAAGAACGTCGTCACCGCCGACCACATCGCCGGGGGCGAACGGATCGAGCTCGGGATGGGGACGGGCTGGCTCGAGGCCGAGCACATCGCGTACGGGTTCCCATTCCCGCCACTGGGTGTGCGGTTCGAGCTGCTCGAGGAGCAGATCGAGATCGTCCGCCGCGAGTGGGAGCAGGAGGCGCTCGAATTCGAGGGCAGGCACTACACGGTCAGAGGGAACGCCCTGCCGAAGCCCATGGGGCGGCCCAACCTGATCGTCGGGGGGCGAGCGAGGCCCCGCAGCCTGCGTCTGGCGGCCCGCTGGGCAGACGAATACAACCTCGTGATGATGACCGCCGAGGAGTGCGCCGAAGCGGTCTCACTCGTGAGGGATGCCTGGCAGGAGGCGGACCGCCCGCAGCCGGTGATCTCGTTGATGACCAGCTGCATCATCGGCTCGGATGAGGTCGACCTGCTGGAGCGCGCCCACGCTACGGCCGCGGTCCGCGGCGACGACGCAACGGACCCCGAGGCTTACCTCGAGGCAGAGCGCCCGAACACGCTGGTGGGGACCGTCGCCCAGATCGGGGACCAGCTCACGAAGCTCGAGGAGATCGGAGTCGAGAGGGTGATGCTCCAGTACCTCACCCACGAGGACCTCGATGGAGTGGGCTACATCGCCGAGCTCGCCGAGGCCTGAGCGCTAGACGGCGGCGGGCTCGCCGGCGGCGAGGCCGGAGAGCTCCGCCACCCGCTCGCGGTGATCGCGAGGGGTGCCCAGCATGCGGCCCGCGACGCGGCCCCGCTTGAGCCAGAACTGGAGATCGTTCTCCCAGGTGAAGCCGATCCCTCCGAAGACCTGAAGCGCCGAGGCCGGGACCTCCCAGCCCGCGTCCGAAGCGCGCGCCGCGGCCATCGCCGAGGCCATCGGCAATGACTCCGGCTCCGCGTCGGCGGTCCAGGCGGCGAAGTAGGTGAGTGAGCGCGACTCCTCGGTGGCCAGCAGCATGCCGGCGATGCGGTGGCTGACCGCCTGGTAGGCACCGATCGGGCGGCCGAACTGCTGCCGCTCGCGGGCGTACTCGGTGCCCAGCTCGAGCGTCCGCTGCGCGATGCCCGTCAACTCCGCTGCGATCGCGATCGCGAGCCGGTCGCGTCCAGCGTCGACGTCGCCGGGGAGCCGCTCCCCGGCCGCCTCGGAGACGAGCCCATAGGAACGGGTCGAGTCGATGGCCTTGAACGGCACGAAGTCGACCTCGGAGGCCGGTGCCAGCAGGGCACCCTCGCCATCGAAGGTCACGACCACGTCGGCACGCGGCAGGTCGCAGAAGATCGTGCTCTGCCCATCCGCGAAGCCGCCGAAGGCGCCGGTGGCGTCGCCGCTCGCGAGCCTCGGCAGCCACTCCGCCCGCTGCTCCTCCGAGCCGGCCGCGGAGATGACGAGCGCGGCGCCGGCGGTCCCGAGTAGGGGGCTCGGGGCGCAGGCGTAGCCCGACTCCTCCAGGAGCACCGCAAGTTCGACCATGCCCAGCCCCTGGCCGCCGTCCTCCTCGGAGATCGCGATTCCCGGCCAGCCGAGCTCCGCCATCTCGCTCCAGAGGGAGTCGTCGTATGAGTCGTCGTCGGCGAGCTGCCGCACCTTCGCGGGCGTGAAGCGCGCCGCGAGGAACTCGTGCGCGGTTCGCTTGATCTCCTGCTGCTCATCGTTCAGGTCGAAGTTCATTCGCTACCTCAGTCTTGGCAGGCCAAGCACGCGCTCCGCGATGATGTTCTGCAGGACCTCGGTGGTGCCGCCCTCGATGGAGTTCGCCCGGGAGCGGAGGAAGCGGTAGCTCCAGTCGGTGCCGGCGCGCATTCCCTCGGGGCCCAGCACGTCGTTGGCGAGCTCGGTGAGTTCCTGGTTGTAGTCGGCCCACTCCCACTTGGTCAGCGAGCCCTCGGGACCGGGGATCCCGGTCTTCATCGTCTGGGTCAGCGACCGCAGGGAGCCGAGGCGCATCGCCTCGACGCCGATCTGCAGCTCGGCGATCTTCTGGCGGACGACCGGATCCTCGTCCAAGCCCCTCTCACGGACGATCGCGATCAGGTCCTCCATCGACCGCTTGAGTCCGATCACGGCGGCGGCGCCCAGGCCCGCCCGCTCGAACATCAGGGTGGTGATCGCGACCTGCCAG
>DASTAI010000064.1:0-4385 GCA_035712865.1 Solirubrobacterales bacterium | reverse complement strand
ACCAACATCGTCGAGCTGGCGCTGCGAACGGCGCGGTTCTACCACCACGAGTCCTGCGGCAAGTGCACGCCCTGCCGTGAGGGGACCAACTGGACGGTGAAGATGCTCGAGCGGATGATCCGCGGCGAGGCGACGCCGATCGATCTCGAGACGGTCTCGTCGGTGCAGAGCAACATCATCGGGAACTGCCTCTGCGTGCTCGGCGACTCGATGGCGATGCCCGTCGGCTCGATGGTCCAGAAGTTCCGCAGCGAATTCGACGAGGCGATCCAGCACGGGGTACCGCGGCTGGAGGCACTGGCCGTATGACCCGCCCCATCCGCAACGCCGTCACCCTCGTCGTCGACGGCCGGGAGGTGACGGCGCCCGAGGGGACGATGCTGGCCGACGCCGCGAAGCACGGCGACGTCGAGATCCCGGTCTTCTGTTACGAGCCCAAGCTCGGCCAGCCTGTGGGGGCCTGCCGCATGTGCCTGGTGGAGATCGAGGGGATCCCGAAGCTGCAGACGGCCTGCTCCACGCCGGTGCGGGACGGGATGGTCGTCTACACGCAGACCGACCGTGTGCAGGAGGCACAGAACGCCGTCGTCGAGTTCCTGCTCATCAACCACCCTCTCGACTGCCCCGTCTGCGACAAGGGCGGGGAGTGCCCGCTCCAGGACATCGCGATGGGCTGGGGCCCGGGGAAGAGCCGCTTCACCGACCCGAAGCGCCACTTCCAGAAGCCGCTCGAGCTCTCGCCGCTGGTGGCGATCGACCGCGAGCGCTGCATTCTCTGCTACCGCTGCGTCCGCTTCAGCCAGGAGGTCGCTGAGGATGAACAGCTGCAGCTGCTGGACCGCGGCGACAAGAGCTTCGTCGGCACCTTTGACGAGCGTCCCTACATAGCCCCCTTCCACGGCAACATCACCGAGCTCTGCCCGGTCGGCGCCCTGACCTCCTACACCTATCGGTTTCGCGCTCGCCCCTGGGACATCGAGGACGCGGGCTCCATCTGCACGCTCTGCCCGAGCCAGTGCAACGTCAAGTTCACTGTCCGGGACGAAGGGGTGGTGCGGGTGCTGGCCCGCGACAACGCCGAGGTCGACGACGGCTGGCTCTGTGACAAGGGCCGCTTCGCCTTCCAGATGTTCAACTCGGCCGAGCGGATCACCCAGCCGATGGTCCGCGCCGGCGACGGCAGTCTGAGCCCGATCTCGTGGGAGGAAGCGGCGACGAGGATCGCCAACGGGATCCGGGGAGCCGGCTCCGACGCGGCCGCGATCGTCGGCGGCGGCACTTCTAACGAGGAGGGGTGGCTGATCCAGCGGATTCTCCGCGCCGCCGGGTCCTCCAACGTCGACTGTTCCCCCAACCAGGTGGACACCGGGCTGCTCGGCGAGCTCTCCCGGCCCGATCACGGTGCCCGGATCGCCGACATCGACAACGCCGACGCGATCCTCGTGGTCGGCGTCGACCCACTGCACGAGATGCCGATCCTGGACCTCCGGATCCGCAAGGCGGTCCGCCGCAGCGGCTCCAAGCTGATGGTCGCCTCCGAGCAGCCGACCGCGCTCGACGGCGGCGCCCAGGAGGCGATTCGCTACGCACCGGGGGACGCGGCTTCCTTCCTCCGCGCGCTTGCCGGTGCTCTCGGCGCCGACGGCTACGAGTCGGACGGGCCCTTCGCGGACGAGGCCGACGCGATGGCACAGACGCTTCGGCAGGCCCCCGACCAGGTCATCGTCTGGGGCGAGCGGTTGTGGCGCGATCCCGAGGCGGTCGACGCCCTCCACGCCTGCATGCACTCGCTCGAGATGCACAAGCGCATCGGCCCCGGGCTGCTCGAGGTTCCCGAGGAGTCGAACACCCGCGGGCTGCGCGAGGTCGGCTGCCTCCCCGCGACCAAGCCGGGCCTGGTGCCGATCGACGGCGGCCGCAGCAGCAACGAGATCAAGGAGGGCCTGCTCTCCAACGATGTCGGCTTCGTCCTGCTGGCGAACGCCGACCCGGTGCGCACCTATCCCGACTCCGAGGGCTGGCGGAAGGCGCTGGCTGGGTCCACCGTGGTCGCGATCTCCGGCTTCGATGACGAGTCCACCAGGCTGGCCAACCTCGTCATCCCGGCCGAGACCTGGGCCGAGAAGGAGGGCACCGCGACCCATCCCGAGGGCAGGGTCCAGCGCCTGCGCCGGAACGTCCCGCTTCCCGACGGCATGATCGCCGGCTGGCGCTTCCTGGACGCGGTGGCCACCGAGCTCGGCGTCGGCCTCGACGCCGAGGCCCCGGCGGACGTCTTCAGGGCGGCCATCGATGAGGTTCCCTTCTACGCCGGACTCAGCTACGAGGAGATCGGCGGGACGGGGGTGAGATGGGGAGATCGGCCGCCCGGGCAGGCGTGGACGCCGGTCTCGGCCGGGCGGCAGGAGATCGCCGCGCGGCGGCGCGAGACCGATGGGGACGGACTCCTTCTGGGCACCCACCGCGACCTCTGGGCCGCCGATGCCACCAAGAGGAATCCGGCGCTGCGCTTCCTGATGCCCAAGCAGAAGCTGGAGCTCGCCGCCGCCGACGCCGAGTCCCTCCAGCTGGCGAACGGCGAGGAGGTGACCGTCTCCGTCAATGGCCGCAGCCTCGAGGCGACGGTCGCGATTCGCGAACGGATGAGGGAGGGTGCCGCCTTCCTGATCGAGGGCACCGACGAGGGAAACGGGAACCTGCTCACCAACGGCGTCCCGCCGCGGATCCAGGTGGTGAAGCGGTGAGCCTGCCGCTCGCGGACGTCAACTATGTCGAGGCGACCTGGGTGATGGTCGTCAAGTCGCTGATCATCTTCCTCGGCGTCTTTGCGATCGTGCCGGTTCTGACGGTGGTGGAGCGCAAGCTGATCGGCCGCTTCCAGAACCGCTACGGGCCCAACCGGGTGGGCCCGGTCGGGCTCGTCCAGCCCCTGGCCGACATCGTCAAGCTGGCCGGCAAGGAGATGTTCCGGCCGGACGCGGCCGTGCCCTTCCTCTACGCGATCGCTCCCGCCATCGTGATCTTCTCGGGGATCATCACGCTGGCGATCCTGCCTTTCGGCAACGTCCAGGACGGGATCGGGCTCTACGGCATCGACGTCTCGATCGGCGTCCTCTACTTCTTCGCCTTCAGCTCCATCTCGTTCTACGGCCTGCTGCTCGCCGGCTGGTCCTCGGGCTCGAAATACAGCTTCCTCGGCGCGATGCGCTCGGCCGCGCAGCTCATCTCCTACGAGGTCTCGATGGGCCTGGCCCTGCTGGGAGTGGTGATGATGACCGGCTCGCTTTCGCTGACCAGCATCGTCGACGGCCAGGGCACGATCTGGAACATCGTCCCCCAGATCGTCGGCTTCCTGCTCTTCATGGTCGCCGGCTTCGCCGAGACCAACCGGGCGCCCTTCGACCTGCCCGAAGCCGACGCCGAGCTGGTCCAGGGCTACATGACCGAGTACGGCGGCATGCGCTTCGGCTCCTACCTGCTCGCGGAGTACCTCGAGATGTTCGTCGTCTCGGGGATCGCGGTGACCTTCTTCCTCGGCGGCTGGATGGGGCCGGGCCCAGGCTGGCTCGACCCCGTTTGGATGGTGGTCAAGACGCTGTCGCTCGTCTGCTTCTTCATCTGGGTCCGAGCGACGCTGCCGCGGCTTCGCTACGACCAGCTGATGTCGCTCGGCTGGAAGGTGATGCTGCCCCTGGCGACACTGAACGTCCTGGTCACCGCCGTGATCGTGACGGTGAGCTGATGGAGGCCAAGCTCAACGCCGAGAAGACCGACTGGACCGCCTTCCCCTACCTGGAGAACCACGAGGACGTGATCTCGGTCCAGCGCGGCCCCGAGCCGGGTGGCGCGGGCGGCGCCTATCGGGCCTTCGGCGAGACGCTCCGGGGGTTGCGCACCACCTTCGGCCGCGTCCTCGAGGGGACCGTGACGATCCAGTACCCGGAGGAGAAGACCCCGGTCTACCCCCGCTTTCGGGGTCGTCACAAGCTCCATCGCTTTGAGGACACCGGGCTCGAGAAATGCGTCGGTTGCTCGTTGTGCGCGGCGGCTTGCCCGGCGGATTGCATTCGCGTCGTCGCGGCCGAGAACGACCCCGACGACCGGGTCTCGGCCGGGGAGCGCTACGCCGAGATCTACGAGATCAACCTCGCGCGGTGCATCTTCTGCGGCTATTGCGAGGTCGCGTGCCCGTTCGACGCGATCACGATGGGCCACGAGTACGAGCTGGCCGACTACAACCGCGAGGACCTGATCTTCACCAAGGAGATGCTCCTGGCGGAGCCGATCGAGCGCACCCCGCTGAGGCGCGAGGGGGAGTGACGTGAGCGGAGATAGGAGACCCCGCCGTCCCGGACGCGTAAGCGGAGGAGGCGGCGGGTGGTTGA
>DASTAI010000063.1:0-2810 GCA_035712865.1 Solirubrobacterales bacterium | reverse complement strand
TGATGATGGGGACTCGCCGCCTGCTCAGCGACCGGATGTGGGATCGCGTCGTTCGCTCCCAGTTCCCGCCGCCGAAGCCCGAGGGCTGATGTCGAGGGCACTGCTGATCATCGACTTCCAGAACGACTTCACCTCCGGCGGTGCGCTGGAGGTGCCGGGCGGAGACGAGATCGCGGAGCCCGTGAAGCACCTGGCAGGCCGGTTCGACCATGTCTTCGCCACCCGCGACTGGCATCCGCCCGACCACGCCTCCTTCGAGACTGAGGGCGGCCCCTGGCCGGTGCACTGCGTCCAGGGGACGCACGGCGCCGAGCTTCACCCGGCGATGAGGGACATCGAGGTGGAGGCAATCGTCGACGTTGGTGTGGAGCGGGAGGACGAGGGCTACTCCGGGTTCGAAAACTCGAAGCTCGCAGATCTCCTGCATTCGGAGGGCGTCGACGAGGTTGTCGTCGTCGGTCTGGCGACCGACTACTGCGTGCGTGCATCGGCGATGGATGCCTGCCGCGAGGGCTTCGACACCACCGTGGTCACGGACGCGATCCGCCCCGTCGAGGTCGAGCCGGGCGATAGCGAGCGCGCCCTCGAGGACATGAAGCGGGCGGGCGCGAAGCTGGCGACGTCCAACGAGCTCTCAGCCGCGGCCCGGTGAACCGGCTCTCCAGCGGATCGGCGCTCGAGCGGCTCAGCGACGAAGACCGCGCCAAGCTCCGTCGGAGCCGCCCGCCGCGCTGGGTCGAGCCGATGAAGGCCGTCCTCAACGACGGGCCGTTCTCGGACCCCGACTGGATCTACGAGCGCAAGCTCGACGGGGAGCGCTGCCTGGCCTACCGAACCCCCGACGGCATCCGGCTCCGTTCCCGCACCGACAAGGTTCTCAACCGCACCTACCCGGAGCTCGTGGAGGCGCTGGAGGGGGAGACGTCACCGGAGTTCGTCGTGGACGGTGAGATCGTCGCCCTCAAGGACGGCATCCCGAACTTCTCCCGCCTGCAGGGACGGCTGGGCATCGCGGACCCGGACCGCGCCCGTCGCACGGGGATCGCCGTCTACTACTACCTCTTCGACATCCCGCACCTCGAGGGCTTCGACACCACCGGACTCCCGGTGCGGGCGCGCAAGCACCTGCTCCGCAACGCTCTTGACTTCCACGGGCACGTCCGCTTCCTGCCGCATCGCAACCGCGACGGGGAGAAGCTCTTCCGTGAGGCCTGCCGCAAGGGGCTCGAGGGGCTGATCGCGAAGCGGGCCGAGAGCCGCTACGTCGGCAAACGGTCCACCGACTGGCTGAAGCTCAAGTGCTCACACGAGCAGGAGCTCGTGATCGGGGGCTTCACCGCGCCGCACGGCAAGCGCACGGACTTCGGCGCGCTTCTCGTCGGCTACTACGAGGACGGGAAGCTCAGCTACGCCGGCAAGGTCGGCACGGGCTTCGACCAGCGCACCCTGACCCAGCTCGGCGAGCAGATGCGGGACTTGGAGCGCCCCGATCCGCCCTTCGTCGACGTCCACCCGGTTCCGAAGGGCACCCATTGGATCGAGCCGGAGCTGGTGGGGCAGTTCGCGTTCAGCGAGTGGACGCGCGACGGGCGGCTGCGCCACCCGCGCTACCTCGGCCTGCGGGATGACAAGCGAGCGCGGGAAGTGGTCAGAGAGCTTCCGCGGTGAGCTGATGCTCGTAGGGGCCGTGGCCGGTCAGGCAGGCGGCCCCGGCTCTGGCGGCCAGGGCCAGCGCCGCGTCCGGGTCCATTCCCCGGGCCAGCGCGAAGGTGAGGGCGGCGGCGAAGGAATCCCCGGCGCCGTAGCTGTCCACGATCGGGCCGGGGAGCGGCGCCGCGTCCCAGGTACCGCTCTGTCCCTGCGCGGTCTCGTATCGCCCTCCCTCGCGGCCGCGAGTCGCGACGAGGAGGGTCGGTGTCGGCTCCAGGGCCCTCGCGTAGTCGATCTCGAATTCGTCGTTGTCGCTGTAGACCAGAGCGTCCAGCCGGACCCCCTCCTCATGAAGGACCCGGCCGGCGCGCGGAGAGGCGACCAGGACTCCCGCGGCGCGGGCGGCGTGCAGGGCGGCGCCGTCGGCGGCGGTCAGATAGACGCCGTCGGTGTGCCGCAGCTCGTCCCAGTCGAGGTCGTCAGCGCCGTGAGGCACCAGCCGATCGCCGATCGTGATGATCGTGCGCTCCCCGTTCGCGTCGACGAAGGTCAGCCCGCGCCGCGTGGGCCCCGCCCGGGTCGCGTCACGGATCGTGACGCCCAGTTCCGCCAGCCGGGCACGGGTGCGCCGGGCGAGCTCGTCGTCGCCGAGCGCGGTGAGAAACCCGGCGCCACCCGCGAGCCGGGCAAGCTGGACCGCGGCGACCGCGCCGCCACCCGCCGGCTCCTCGAAGCTGTGTTGCGCGTGCACGATCTCTCCGGCCGCGGGGACGTGATCGCCTCGAACGAACTCGATCCACTCAGTGTGTCCCACGGCCGCCAGTCGCACCGGCGGCCATTCTCGCGGCTGGGCGGCCTGGATCGCCGGCCGGTTAGATCAGCGCGAGGCGCTCGTCCCGACGAAGCCGAAACGGAGATGCTCGCCGACGCAGCCTGGCTCAGCCTGCGGGCTGACTAGCGGGCTCGGCCTCGTCGGCGCCTGGATCGTCTCGCAGCAGCTGCACGTAGGCGATCACGCCGGGGATGACGGGCAGCCAGAAGGACAGCAGGCGGTAGGTGAGGACGCCGACGACCGCCAGACTCGAGCCGACGCCGAAGCCGATCAGGGCGCCGATCATGCCCCCGTCGACGGCGCCGATACCGCCGGGAACCGGGAGGGT
>DASTAI010000062.1:0-7465 GCA_035712865.1 Solirubrobacterales bacterium | reverse complement strand
GGACACCGCCCACCCCAGCGTGAGGGCGAACGCGATGGCAATCAGCTTTCCTGGCTTGCGATGAAACCCGTGGAACACGCTTCTCCCCGTTCTGGCCCGATGCCGGCAGCCGGTCCCCCTTGGACCGCCTGTGCCAATGGCGCCTCAGATCTACGTCATCCCCAACGCGGCGAGAGTACCTCAGCACCCCCCCACCGGCAAGACAGCGAACTACGGGACTGGATGCGGGTTTTTACGGTGCCGGAATCCTGGACGTTTGGTCGAGGGTTGACGGCAGGCGGGCACCGTCCGGGGCGAAGGTAGAGCGATGACCGAACTGCGCGCTGCGACTGGGAATCCGGGCGTCTGCGGCGCCCTCGGCGACTTCGATCCCGAGCGGATCGAGCAACTGAGGAAGGCCTTTGGGCGACTCGAATCGGCGTTGGATCCGGTGCACGAGGACGAAAGTTCGGTGCTGCTCCTCGACCGGGAGGCCATCTCCTGGAGCGGCCGGCGAGCGCGTGGCCTCGGCTGGAGCGAGGGCTTGGCCGCCACGGGCGAGGCGAGCTCCTGGAAGGAGGCGGCCCAGCGGCTCGGCTGCTGCGGCCTCGTCATCGAGGGCGCCGTTCGCTACATCCATTCGAGCGTCTCCGGGGTGGCCCCCATCTATTACCTCGAGGACGGCGACGCCACGTACTTCGCCTCGCGCATCGACCCGCTGGTGATGTCATGCCCGCCGGAGCGCCGACTGACCATCGACTGGGAGGCATGGGCGGGAATCTTCCTGATGACCGCGCCGCTCGGCGACCGAACGCCGTTCCTCGAGGTTCGCCGGCTGCCACCCTTCAGCACCCTCAAGCACCGCCCCGGAGTCGGACCACGCCCGCTTTCGCCGCCCTGGCCCTGGGCGGACGTCCCCCTCGACGCCGGCGCGGGAACGAGCGAGACACTGATCGAGAGCCTCCGCGACTCGATCGGCGAGGTCCCGGCCGGCCCGCTGGTATGTCCGCTGAGCGGGGGCTGGGACTCCCGGCTGTTGCTGATGCTCGCCTCCGAGAGAGACGACCTGAAGCTGTCCGCCTGGACGCTCAAGTCCACCCACCGCGGCAGCGACGAGACCCCCTACGCCCGCAAGGTCGCCAAGACCCTCGGGATCCCGCTCTCGCAGATCGCCCGCGGCCGCAGCTTCTGGGGCGACCACGAGAAGGTTGCCCTTCGGTGCGACTACCAGACCACCCACCACGGCTGGTTCATGCCGATGGCCCGGCGTCTGCAGAGGGGGTCCCACGTGCTGCTCGACGGCCTCGCCGGCGGGATCTTCGTCAAGGGGCACTTCGTAACCGACCGGATGCTCGAATCGAAGACCCGGCGAGAGAGGCTGGCCCTCCTCTGGGAGCAGCTATCGAACTCGGGCTCGATGTCCGAGGTTCTCTCCGACCGGATCGCGACGCGGATGACCAAGCTCGCTCTGCGGGCCTGGCAGCAGGAGGCGCGGGCCCTGGCGGGATCCCCGGCGCAGCTCTCCCTGACGGCGTATCGGACGAGGACGGTCCGCGGGATCGCCCTGGCCCCCACCTCCATCCTCGGAGCGGAGGCTGCGGTGCTCACCCCCTTCACGGACGACCGCGCCGCGCGTGCCGCGCTCGCCATCCCTGTAGAGCGGAAGGCCGGCGGCGCCCTCTACCGGGAGGTGCTCGGCGCGGTCAATCCCGAGGCCGGAGGACTGCCGTCCACCAATGACGCGGAGGAGACCCCGGACCAGCCGACGGGAAACAGGGAGATCAAGAAGGGGGCGCTGCAGGGGTTTGCCGACCGGCTGCAGTCGACCCCGCTGCGAGACGAGGTCAACCCGGCGCTCCTCGACTCGACCGACCGGCTCAAACGGATCCTCGACACGTCGAAGTCGGCACACCTCGTGAGGGCCCTGTCCCTGATGTCTATGTGGGAGGAGCGCTACCGGAACCGGCTCGCCGAGATCAGGCCGGAGGAGATTTCTTAGCCACGGCGGACGTCTTGTCGCCGTTGCCGATGACGGGCTTGGCCGTCGAGGCGACGGGAGGCAGGACCGCCTTCGTCGAGTCGTCGACCGGGATCGGGGTCGCGACGACCCCGTTGAGGACGCCGCGCCTCAGGGCCTCTCGCTTGTTGGTGTCCTCGTAGACGACGATGCGGTCGGGGGCGTAGGTCGCGACGATCGAGTCGATTCGCTCGGCGACGAACTCGGACCAGCCGGTGTCGGGGTTGTGCTCCATCCACTCCTCGGCCGGTGGGATGTACTCGAACCAGTAGCCGTGCTCCTGGAACGGCGCCCAGGTGTCCGCGTCGGTGACGAACAGAGGGTTGAAGTCCCGCTTCATCATCTGGAGTCGGGCGACGTCGGAGATCAGGTTCGCGAGGTCCTCTCCGGTGAACCCCCAGACGAGGAACATCGTCGTCGAGTACCCCTCGTTCAGCGGCCCCATGAACGGGGTCTCGGCCGGGATCGTGAGCTTGGGCCCGGTCTCCTTCTTCGGCTTGGGCTTCGGCAGCTGCTTCGGCTTCGACTCAGCCGTCTTCTTCCGCGCCTTGGCCTCGGCGCTCTCGAGTTGCGGCGCCTGGCGGCCGGACGGCAGCAGGCGCCGGGCGCCGCGCCGCAGGCTGCGCAGGGCGGACATCGGGAAGCGCGCCACCTGCACGATCGCGTGGCCGATCTTGAACGACTGCGAGTTCTGCAGGGACTCGAGCTGGGTCGAGACCTTGTCGCGATCGGCGCGCGCCTTGTTCCGAGACTTGGTGAGGTCCTTGACCTTCTTGTTGAGCTCCGCCTCGCGCTCCTCGGCCTGCTGCTGCTGCTCCTTCATCTCTCCGCGCAGCCGCTCCTCGGACTCGCGCATCGTCTGCAGCTCCTCCGTGAGCAGCGTCAGGCGCTCCAGATCAGAGGAGATGCCGCGAAGCATCCGCCAGGGGGTCTTCATGACGCGGTCCCTCCATTCGCTGGGGCCATGACGAGCTGCTCGACGGCCTTCATCGCGTCCTCGGCCCCATTGCCGGGGAAGAGCTCGCGACAGCGGTCGTGCATCTCCTTTCGGGAGTCCTCCTGAAGCATGATCTCGATCCGGCGCTCGACGCCCTGCTCGCTGAAGGGGTCGACGCAGAGCCCGACTCCGACGGCTTCCGCGTAGCGGGCACGTGCGGGCTGGTCGTCGAGCAGGGTCTCCGTCGGCAGGAAGATCGTGGGCACGCCGAAGCCGATGTGCTCGTGGTAGGAGTTGTAGCCAGAGGCACTGAAGGCGAAGTCGAAGGCCCGCAGCAGCCGGCTGATCGGATAGGTCTTGATCGGCTTCACCCGATCGGGCAGGTCGAACGCCTCGCGCTGGATAACCCACTCGGCCACCACGACCTCGATCTCGGGGTGCTTCAGCAGGTTCTCCACCGCCACCCGCGTCGGTGAGGCCGTGTCCTCGTCGTTGCCGGCGCCGAGGCCGACCAGAACGGCGAGCTTGTCGTCGGAGAGGTCGAGCTCGCGCCTCGCCTCTTCGCGGTCCAGGATCTCCGAGTCGTCGAGCAGCAGGATCGGCCGGACCCGCAACGCCTCGTCGCGGTGCGCGACCGTGACCCCGCGGTCGTAGTCAGCGGCGAATTCGCCCGGCTCGAGCACCAGTTCGAAGTGCTTCGCCCTCCGCGGGATCTTCTCGCTCTTGCCCTCCTGCCACATCGCGCGACGGCACCAGGTCCCGGGGACACCGGTGGCTTCCTTCGCCGCGATCAGGCCTTGGAACGGCACGGTGCCGTCGAAGATCAACGAGTCGACGTCGTAGCGGCGAATGATCTCTGTCAGGCGCTGGTCCAGGAATGCGTTCCATTCGCTCGCGTTGTGGCCGGGCGCCCGGGGGATGAACTCGCAGAAGTAGCCCGCCTCGCGGACCACCTGCATCCCGGTGGAGAGGGTCGCGAAGATCGGCCGGATCGTGTCGGGCAGGCGCCGCGCGATCGCCATCATCCGGGTCAGGTGCCCCATGCCGGCTCCGTTGCTGGTGAAGAAGAGGAGAGTCCGGCGGGGCTGGCCACGCCGCGGTGCTCGGGGAGTGCTGGTCGGCTCCCCGATCAAGTCGCGCACCCGCCGCTTGTGCACCTCGTGGCCGAAGTGCTCCTTGATGAAGCCGTGGCCGTACTCGGCGCGCTCCTGGTAGGCCTTCGGGTCGGCGTAGAGCTCGCTGACGATCCCCTGCACCTCGCTGGGATGCGCGTAGATGCAGGCGTCTTCGAAAAGCGCGCGGAAGTCAGGGGAGACGATCGTTGGCTTCCCGCTCGCCAGCGACTCGGCGATGGTGCGGCCGAACGCCTCAGGCTCGCCCGGGTGGTGGTAGTAGACCTGGAAGTCGATTTCCCCGAGGAAGCGCCTCGGGTGCATGACGTTGAACGGATAGAGGATCCAATTGTCGGGAACACGCCCGAGGATCTTGGCAGCCACCTCTCCTCCGCCGAGGATCTTGACGCCGAAGTGATCGTCATCGGGGTAGGCGGCGAGGATGTCATCCGGCGAGGAGGGCCACTTCTTCCAGGTGGGGCGGGCGTGCCTCCCGATCACGGGCCTGCCCCCGACGAACTCACTCCCGGGGATCCACCACTCGTCGGCGTTGAGAACGTTGTGCCAGTCGCCCTCGGGCATGTTGAGGGGCACGTGCGTCCTGGTCAGGGCGGTGCGGACGATCGGCCCGATCGGGGCCCACATGATCTGATCGCCGAACAGAGCCCGCAGCCGGTCGCGGGTCTCCACCAGCCCCTCGGCGTAGGCTTCCGGCCCGTTGCCGTTGCTGTGGATCTGGTTGACGACCATCAGGACCTTGTCGGCCTTGACCCTCGGTATCGGATCGGGGTCCTCCACGAAGATCGATGGCTGGCGGATGACCAGGAGCCGCACGTTGATCTCCGCGTCCGGAGCCACCAAGTCGGCCTGGCCGGCCTGAACGGCACTGACGATCCTGCTGTTGAACCCCCGACGGCGCTTCAGGTTGGCGGCGCGCGCCGGAATCAGACCGGTTGTGTAGCCGGCACTCGACTGGGCGCGGATCTCCTCCGCGAGGCTCGCCGAAGTCCCGCCAGGGAAGCGGAAGTCGGACAGAACACCAATGTCGTAGTCGTAGCGAGTCAAGGCTGATTCCCGGATCTGCCGCGTCTTAGCACCCTCGGAGTTAGGAATCGGAGAAAAAGCTGCGAAGTATTAGCCTCGTGATTCCGCGCACTCCTGGAACGGGGGTCCAGGTCAGCCGCGCCCCCCAATTGGTGCGGCCGCCAGGAGGACGCCTTACGGACGTACCCAGCAATGTCTGAGGAAACTGTAATGAGGGAGAGCAGCGGGCGCAATCGTTCGAATTGGGGTTCTGGGCGGGCGCTGGTCCTCGTCCGCAATGCTGCCACCCACGATTCACGCGTGCTGCGAGAGGCGGCGACCCTCCAGTCGCTCGGCCTGCTTCCCGATGTGATCGCAGTGGTCTCCGAGGACGAACCGCGCACCGAGACGGTCGTCGAGGGCATCCGCATCACGCGCCTCGACCCCCGCTCGCCCTTCAGCTGGATCAGCTCACGGCTGCGGGGGCGTTCCGCGACGGGGACCGCCGATGTGGCCGGCGCGCCGACATCCCAGACCGATGCACCCACTCCCAGGGGCGGGCCGTTGCGGAGGCTCCTCGTCCGGGTCCACCGCTGGCTGCGCACCCTCGACTACTACCGGCGGGCGATCGCCCTGGTTCGCCGAGAGCGACCCGTCCTGCTCCACTGCAACGACTACAACACGATGTGGGTGGGCGTCGCGGCCCGGCTGATGGGAGGAACGGCCGTCGTCTACGACGCGCATGAGCTCTGGCCCGATCGCAACCTCCGCCCCGAGCCGCGCTGGTGGCTGCTCGCCTGCGAGGCGCTGTTCGTGCGCTGCGCCCATCGCACGATCACGGCCAGCCCGGGATACGCGGAGGTGATCGCCCGCCGCTACCACGTCGATCCGCCCACGGTGATCCGGAACATCCCGCACCTGAACGCGTCCCGCGCGCAGGGCGACGAGCCGGCCGCGGAGGCCACCTTCGTCTACGTCGGAGCGGTGACCCGGAACCGGGGTATCGAAGTCTCCATAAGGGCCCTCGCCCGGACGCCGGGGGCGCGCCTGCGCCTCCTGGGGCCGGCCGGGGCCGCCTACCTCGCCGAGCTCGAGCGGCTCGCCGGCGCCGAGGGAGTCGCCGACCGGGTGGAGTTCGCCGGATCCGTCCCTCCTGGGGACGTGGTCGAGTCTATCCGCGGGGCCACGGCCGGCCTGGCCCTGATCCAGCCCACCTGCCTGAGCTATGAGCTCAGCCTTCCGAACAAGCTCTTCGAGTACATCCTCGCCGGCGTGCCGATCCTCGTCAGCGACCTGCCGGTGATGGGCGCGTTCGTCGCCGAGCGGCGGGTCGGGCTGCTGGCCACGCCCGACGACGCGTCCGATGTCGCCGCCAAGCTCGCCGAGCTGATGCGTCCGGAACGCAACCGGGAGCTCCGCGCTGCGGTAGCCGAGGCGGCCGCGGAGCTCAGCTGGGATCGCGAATCCGGTGCGCTGGGGGCCACCTACACTGAGGCGCTCGCCGCAGCCCACCTCGGCTAGTCAAGATGGAGTCATCGCCCAATCGCGTGCGGCCGCGGCTCTCGCGCACCTTCTCGCGGAGCCGCTGGCCCGAGTACCGGCGCTTCCTCGCCTCGGTGCAGGACCACGGCTACAGGCTCGTGCCCCTCGAGCAATGGGTGCGGAACGGCACCGCGGAGGAAGGGGAGCGGGTGATGATCATGCGGCACGACGTCGACCAGCATCCCCGCTCGGCGCTGACGATGGCGGAGATCGAGTCCGACCTCGGCGTTCGCTCCTCCTGGTACTTCCGCTGGCGCACCGCGCACCCCACCGTGGTCGCCGACCTGCGCGAACAGGGCTTCGAGATCGGTCTTCACTACGAGACCCTGACCCGGCGTGCGCTCCAGGGCGCCATCGCCGATCCGGAGAGCGAGCAGGCTCTCTCCTCGGGCCGATCGGAGCTGCGCAAGGAGATCGCCGCATTCGAGCGGATCTTCGGCCCGATCCACAGCGTCGTCCCGCACGGTGACTCGCGGGTGCCGGGCGTCCACAATGCCGAGCTGCTCCGCGGCGAGGACTGCTCCGCCTACGGGATCGAATTCGACGGCAACGAGGCGATGCGAGGCCGTGGCATCGCCCACTGGCTCACCGACCGCACCACGGCCGAGGGGGGCTGGAAGGACGGGACCGATCCGGAAGGGCTGCTCACGGCCGGCGAGTCGCCGATCCTCTGCCTCACCCACCCCAACAACTGGACGTCCGGCCCCGCCCTCTGGCTCGACCGGATACTCCGTGGTGTTCTGCCGCGAGGGTCGCGCCCGGAGCTGCCGACGGCGGGCAGGCCCATTCACACCGGGTCCGATCAGCCACCGCAGTGAACTCGGACGACTTCAACCCCATCGCCGAGTCACTGCG
>DASTAI010000061.1:0-9955 GCA_035712865.1 Solirubrobacterales bacterium | reverse complement strand
CTGAGCTCTACTTGCCGAGCAGGATCTTCGGCTCGACGCCCTCGACCGCGGGGTTGGCGCTGACCGTGTAGTCGCCGGTTTCGCCGGCCTCGACCGTGCCCACCAGGGTCCGGCTCCAGCCACGCCCGGTGCTCGCCGACTGGCCCATGCCGCGGAAGCCGGGCCCCTTGATCTCGAGCTCCTCTCCCGAAGGGCCGGTGACCTGGATCTGGAGCTCCTTCGGGACGTAGAACTCGATCGCCCCCTCGCCGCCGGAGGCCGTGTACTCCTCCTGGTAGGAGATCTTCAGCTTGCTTCCGGCAGGAAGAGTCACCGCCGTCTCGCCCGGGACCATGAACATCCCATAGTCATCCGCTGTCGCGCGGGACCTGAAGACGCGGTAGATGATGTACGCGTCGATCGCCAGAAAGGCGATCACGCCGATGGCGATCAGGGCAGCGGTCACGGCGCGGCATTATGCCGGTCAAGCCCGCCTGACCCTGAGTTGCGAGGATGCCCGGCTCATGCGCGCAAGTGAGATGACCCGGCGGGAGGTCATATTCGCGGCTGTCGGAGCCTCGTTGCTCGCGATCGTGATGACCTGGCCGCTGCTGATCCACCTCGGCGGCGTCGTCCCGCGTGACATCGGCGATCCGCTGGCCGAGGCCTGGCAGCCGGCATGGGGCGGTCACGCGCTGATCCACCAGCCCCTCCACTACTTCGATGCGAACCGCTTCTGGCCGCTGAAGGACACGCTCGCCTTCGGGGACGCCCTGATCGGCTATGCGCCCACAGGCATCGTCGGCAGGGGGCCGCACGCGGCGATGGTCCGCTACGACCTCCTCTTCATCTTCGCCTATGCGCTCGCGTTCTTCGGTGCGTATCTGCTGGCCCGCGAGCTCGGCCTCAGCCCCGCGGGCGCCGCCATCGCCGGCGCCGCGTTCGCGTTCGCGCCGTACAGGCTCGAGCAGGACGGCCACCTGCAGGTCATCTCGAGCGGCGGGATCCCGCTCTCGATCGCCTTCGCGATCCGTGGCGTCCGGCTGCGCCGCCCCTGGTGGCTCTTCTGGGCCTGGGTCCTGGCCGTCTGGCAGGTGTCGATCGGCTGGGTGCTCGGCCTGCCCTTCGCCTACGGGATCGCCGGGGCGGTGGTGCTAGCGATCGTCGCCTGGCTCGTCCGCGGCCGGCCGGCGGTGCCGCGCAACATGCTGATCGCAAGCGCGGCGGGGATCCTCGTCTTCGTCGCGATCTCGTACTGGATCGCGCACCACTATCTCTATATCGCCGACAACTATCCGGCGGCGAAGCGGAGCGCGCACGAGGTCGCCGCTTTCTCCGGCCCGCTCAAGGTCTTCATCACCGCGCCCGAGGAGAACTTCATCTGGGGCGGAGCCACGGCCGGCATTCGCGACACCCTCACGACCTGGCAGGAGAAGACGCTCTTTCCCGGCGCGATCATCCTGGTGCTCGCCGTGGTCGGTCTCTGGTCGAGCAGCCTCAGCAAGCGCTGGCGAATCGGCCTCGGGATCGCCGCGGCGGCGGTCATGATCCTCGAGCTCGGCTTCCAGGAAGGGGGCGGACTCCTCTGGCCCTACCGCGTGCTCTACGACGTGCTGCCCGGCTGGGACGCCATCCGGACGCCGGGACGCCTGGCGACCTTCTCGACCCTGGCGCTCGCGCTGCTCGCGGCCGCGGGCGCCGAGGCCGCCATCCGCGCAGCGGCGCGAAGTCGCTGGCCCGCGTGGAGCGCCACCGCGATCGCATGCGTGCTCGGACTCGCGATCGTCACCGAGGGGCGCAGCCTCCCCTTCGACCCGTTCGACAACCAGGCCATGCCGGATGTGCCCAGGGCCCAGCCATCAGCCGAGGACATCCCGACCCCCCAGCTGCATCTGCCTGCCCTCACCGCCAAACAGAACCGTGCCTTCCAGCTCGCCTCGACCGACGGCTTCCCCGACATGGTCAATGGCCGGGCCAGCACGAATCCAGCCGTGGTCCTCGACCTGGTCAAACACATGGAGAACTTCCCCGATGTGGCCACCGTGCGCGAGCTTCAGGACTACGGGGTGCGCACGGTGATCCTTCACCTCGGGCTCACAGAGGGCACGCCCCAGGCCGGCGCCGCCCGCAAGTCGATCGCCGGCCTCCCGCTGACGGCCTGCCGGCTGCCGGACCTGGTCGTCTACGAGCTCGGCTCGTCGAAGGCGAGCCCGCCCGGAACCACCGGCTCGCGAGCGGCCGCCTGCGACTTCGGCTGAGTTCGCCCCGCGCCCAGCCGCAGCGCCGTCAGCGTCAGCAGCGAGACCAGTGCCCCCGCGGCGACCAGCCAGAGGGCGGAGCTGTTGCCCCGCTCGAGAAAGGCCGGCTCGTAGGTCGAGAGCGAGGGTGCGACCGCCGCCACCGCCGCCCAGCCCAGCACCGCCGGGACCGCCAGGCGATAGTCGACGAACGCCGATCCGGGCGTGGCTCTCACCGCCAGCACGATCGCGATCACGAGCGCGGCGAGGAACGGCGCGACCGCAAGCCAGGCGTTGGTCACACCGAAGGCCGTGAGAACCGTGTGCTCGAGGCGGCCCTGGACGAGCCAGTCGGCCCAGGTACCGATCCCCTGCCTGCCGATCAGCGGATAGGTCAGGGTGCCCGCCAGCATGAAGATGGTTGACGGGATTGCCAGTCCCAGGGTGAGGGCGGGTAGCCGCTTGTAGGCGTACGCCAGACCGATGGCGACGAAGGGAAGCGCCGGGATCAGGAAGCGAGGCCCCGGGGTGCCGCCGCCGTAGGGCAGCCAGTAGCCCGAGTTGTAGATGAAGTAGACGAGGGCGACAGCGAGGATCGTGTTGGCCTCCGCACGGTGCTTGCGCCGCATCATGAACACGCCGACGACCGCCATGACGACGATCGGGGTGAGCACGAGAAGTCCGCGGCCGGCGAAGAGGAGGTCGACAGCGCTGTTCAGCTTCGGCGCCGTGATGCCGAAGAAGCCGTCGCTGTTCAGGCCGAGGACGTCGTGGCCACTCCTCCCGGGGAAGGCGACCGCGTCGCTGTAGGCGAGCTTGAGCGGATTGCCGAAGGCCCAGGTGTTGAAGCCCAGCATCGGGGCTGCGCCCAGCACCGCCCCGGCGGCATAGGAGGCGGCTCGCCGCAGCCGGTCGGACCTTCGAGCCAGGGCGTAGAAGATCAGCACGACGCCGACCAGCCCGGTCTGGAACTCGAAGGTGACGGCGAGGCCGGCGAGCACCCCCGCGGCGAATATCGACCAGCGCCTCGGCGGTCCGTCCCTTTCCTTCATCAGGACGCAGAACGCCGCGAAGGCGAGGGCGGCGGAGATCACGTGCGAGAAGAACTCCGCTGAGAAGGTCATCACGATCGTCGCCAGGCCGAGCGTGATCGCCGCCGCCGTCCCGTAGCCGGGGACGAAGCGGTCCGCCGCCCAGCGCACGGCGAGCAGCATGAGCACGCCCGGGATCACCGCCGCTAGGAGGGTGAGCGCCCAGACGATCGGTGTCTCCTGCTCGACACGCGCCTGGACCCGTAGTCCGCGCTGGACGTCGTAGCCCGTGTTCTCCAGGGGAATGACGCTCTCGGGGTGCCACTTGGGATGGGCGGTCTTGTTCTCGTTGACGACCACGGCTCGCGCGAGCTTGTCGCCGCCGATGCCCTCGATCGCCATGTAGAGGGGCGTGACCAGTGCCGCCGTGCCGGGGCTCTTCACCGAGTAGAAGTGGCCCTGTCCGTTCGTCACGACCCAGGCCTTGTCGTTCGTCTCCCAGTGCCAGGGGTCGATCTGCGCCTGTCCGTCGGCGAATGCGCGCACCTGGGCGAAATGCCCGAGCTGGGCCCACCCGAGCTGGTGGATGACCAGGCCCCAGGCGAAGCCGAGCGTGACGATGGCCGCCACGCCTGGCTTTGATCGGAGAGATTGGAGCGCCTTGCGCACGCGCCTCATGAGGGTGGGCGATTTTAGACGGGCGATCCGCCGCCGAGCTCAGTCCGCCTCGAGGCCGCGACAGAGCGCCATCGACCACGGAATCGGGCTGCGCAGCTCGACCACCTCGAACCGCCGCCCGAGGAATCGCTCGAACCCAGCCCTCGACCAGTGGCTCAGGTGCCCCGGCGTGTTCCCGAGCTCCCGGACATAGGTGAGGCGGGCGAGGTTGAGCGTCCGCCAGAGCGGCTCGCGCGGGACGCTGGCGATCAGCCACGGCTTCGCCAGGCGGCTGAGGACGTCCAGGCCCCGCTCGGGATCGTCGAGGTGCTCGAGGACCTCGCAACAGACCACCAGCTCCGCAGCGTCGCGTTCGGGCTCGAGCTCCTCCACGGGCCTTGCCTCGAAGTCGATCTCTAGGCCCGCCGCCGAGGCGCGCCGCCGCGCCTCCTCCAATACCCGCGGGAAGGCGTCGGTGCCGCGGACCCGGATGCCCCGGCGAGCGACGCGGATGGAGACCTCCCCCTCGCCGCAGCCGACCTCGTGTGCCTCGCGCGCGCCGCTTCGCTCGACCAGCTCGTCGAGGTCCGACATGAACCGGGCCATCAACCTCCGGGCGACCGGGTTGGAGGTTCCGTACTTGTCGTAGACGTTCCCGCCGGCCTCGGCGGCGGCGCTCATCTCGCGATCGATGTCTCGATCGTCTCCACGGTCAGCGGCCGGTCCCGAGTCAGCCGCTCGTAGTTGGTGGGCGGGACGCCCGTCTCGAGCTCCAGGCGCCTGACCCGCTCGTAGACCCGCTGCCCGATCGCGCGCTGCCCGGCCAGGGCGTCGCCGATGATGCCGAGCGCGAACATCTGCACAGCCGCCAGGGCCAGCACCGCCCCGAGGATCAGCGACTGGATGTGGCCGCTGCGGTCCCCGTTGACGATCCAGTCGAACAGGAACGGAGACCACGCCGCCACCGCCAGCACGGAGAAGAGCAGCGCTAGGAGCATGAAGACGCGGAGCGGCTCATACAGGGTGTAGGCGCGGAAGATCGCGAAGGCGTTTCGCCTGACGTACGCGGAGGTCGAGCCCACGAGGCGGGACTCCCGATCCGTTGGATTCGTCGAGATCGGCACGTCCTCCAGCGCGACGGACATCTTGCCGGCCTGGATCAGGCTCTCGAGCGTGTACGTGTAGCGCGAGACGACGATCAGCTGGAGCGCGGCCTCCCGGTTGTAGGCCCTGAACCCCGAGGTTGTGTCGAGCACGTTCGTCCCGGAGGCGCGCCGCACCACCCAGCTGCCCAGGCGCTGGAGCAGCTTCTTCGAGGGCGAGAAGTGGTCGATGCTCTGCACCTGACGGTCGCCGACCACCATGTCGGCCCGGCCGGCGAGGACCGGCTCGACCAGGCGGGGAATGTCCTCCGAGCGGTATTGGTTGTCGGCGTCGGTGTTGACGATCACGTCGGCGCCGAGCTTCAGCGCCGCGTCGAGCCCCGCCTGAAAGGCCGTCGCCAGCCCCTTGTTGGTGGTCAGCTTCACCAGGTGGTCGACACCCTGCCGGCGTGCCACCTCCACCGTGCCGTCAGTGGAGCCGTCGTCCACCACGAGCCACTGCACCTCGTCGAAGCCTGGAACCTGCCGAGGCAGCTCGGAGAGCAGGTTCGGCAGCGATTGCTCCTCGTTCAGGCAGGGAACCTGGATGATCAGCTTCATCCGGGGTGATCGTAGGGTTTGTTCGGGATGACGGCGCAAGATCTGGATGTTGACCAAATCGGCGATGGTCCTCCCGTCCTCTTCGTCCACGGCGACATCGTCGGTCCCGAGCTCACCTGGCGGAAGCAGCGCGAGCTGTCCGAGCGCTGGACCCTGCTCATCCCGAGCCGTCCCGGCTTCGGCCAGAGCCCGCCACTCGAGCGCAACGACTTCGAGGTCGAGGCGCCGCTGTTCGCCGAGCTGCTGGGGGACGGAGCCCATCTGGTCGGGCACTCCTACGGCGCGGTGATCGCGCTCCTGGCCGCGGCTGAGCGCCCAGGGGCCGTCCGCTCCCTGACCGTCTCCGAACCCGGCTGCCTGACCGTCGCCGAGGGCACGCCCGAGGTGGACGAGATGATCGCCAACGGCGAGCTCCTCTTCGCCAATGCCTCCTCGATCCCGGCGGAGGACTTCCTGCGCCTCTTTCGCGGCGGCGCCGGCTCGGCCTTCGGCACTCCGGACCAGCTGCCGGAGGAGCTCCTGCACGGGGTCGAGCTGCTGAAGCGCGAGCGACCTCCGTGGGAGGCCGACATCCCGCTGGAGACACTCGCGGCCGCGGACTTCCCGGTGCTGGTCCTCTCCGGCGGCCACTCGCCCGCCTTCGAGGCCGTCTGCGACGCGCTCGCGGAGGCGCTGTCCGCGGAACGCGAGGTGATCCGCGGGCGAGGGCACACCGTTCCCTCCACCGGCGAGCCCTACAACCGGCGGCTCGAGGAATTCATAGCAGCCGCCTCGTCCCCCTGAGGCTGCCGATTCACAAAATCGATACGCGCCGGGGACACCTCGTTAACCGGGTCGCCCCGGCGACAACCCGACCTACGAAGTCATCTTCAACGGACGGGATTAGGACCAACGCCACGGCAGTGACGAGAGGCCCGGGCATTCGCCCGGGCCTCTCCTGCTGCTGATCCAGCGCGCACCATCGACGTACAGTCGGTAGATGGGGATGAGGTCCTTCGATCCGGTCCGCGTCGGAGAGCTCGAGTGCACGGCCTGGGTGGCCTACTACCGGCGCCGCTGGCTCACGTTTCTCCGCGCCGCGTTCGGTCTGACGCGCGAGAGCTTCGGCCTCTCCTGGCCGGCGACCCTGCGCGGCGGTTGGCTCGTGCTGCGCGCCAACCAGGTCTGGGCGCCATACCCCGACAACGACCCGGACAGAGCCCGTGCCTACATGCGGCGCTTCTACGAGCTCGTCGTCCGCGACTCGGCCGAGCGCGTCGATCCCGGCGAAGCGGCCCGCCTCGAGGTCGAGTGGTGGCGAGCCCACCGCGAGCTCCAACACGACCGAGACGACGTCGATGTCGGTCAGCTCGTCGGCGCGCTCGCCGCGCTCTACTCCTACGTCTACTCGGTCCCTCGCGACGCGGTCATGGCCGCGGCACACGAGAGGGCGGCGGCGATGGTCCACTCCGACGAGTGGGTGGATCAGGGCCGAGACGAGGAGAGCCCGCTGATCGCGGACGAGCGAGCCGCGCTGGTCCGCTCCTACGAGGCCCTGCTGGGTGCCGTCGCCCGCCCCGAGGGCTAGGCCGGCGAGTCCGAAACCCAGGCCTGTTCGCCGGCGAGGAACGTGGCCCCGACGAGCGGCACCCCCGGCCGGTAGACGAGGTCGGTGTAGGAGGGGGCGTCGAGCACCACGGCGTCGCCTCTGGACCCGGGACCGAGCCGGCCGACGTCGTCCCGCCGCAGGGCGTCGGCGCCCCCGCGGGTGGCCGCGAGCAGCGCCTCCTCGGCGCTCATGCCCATCTCGCGGACGGCGAGGGCGATGCAGAAGCTCATCGAGGTCGTGTTGCTGGAGCCGGGGTTGGTGTTCGTCGCGATGGCGAACCGGCCGCCGGCGTCGATCAGCCTGCGGGCGTCGGGATACGGCTGCCGTGTCGAGAAATCCGTGGCGGGGAGGAAGGTGGCGACGGTCTCGCCGCTCGACAGCGCCTCGATGTCCGCGTCGTCCAGGTAGGTGCAGTGGTCGACGGAGGCGGCGTTCATCTCGACCGCGAGCCCGACACCGGGCCCCGGCCCCAGCTGGTTGCCGTGGACCCGGAGACCGAGACCCGCCTCGCGGCCGGCCGCAAGGACGGCGCGCGACTGCTCGGCGTCGAACGCGCCCCGCTCGCAGAAGACGTCGATCCAGCGCGCGAAGGGCCTACAGGCCGTGAGCATCTCGCCGCAGACAAGCTGCACGTAGTCGTCCGGGCGTCCCTCGTACTCGGGCGGGACGGCGTGAGCTCCGAGGAAGGTGACGTCGTCGGTCTGCTCGGCCGCGAGCTCGCAGAGGCGCCGCTCCCCGGCGACGTCGAGGGCGTAGCCGGACTTGATCTCGACGTGGGTGATCCCGGCTCGGAGGCCCTCCCGTCGCCGCGCAGCCGTCGTCTTGCGGAGGTCCTCCTCGGGGGCGGTCCGGGTCGCCTCCACCGTGGTGATGATCCCCCGGGCCTCGTACGGCCTGCCGGCCATCCGGTCGGCGAACTCCTCTGAGCGATCGCCCGCGAAGACGAGGTGCGTGTGACTGTCGACGAACCCGGGAATGACGCAGCGGCCGCCGGCGTCGAAGCGCTCGTCTGCAGCGACCCCGGGACGCTCCACCGCCACCACTCGATCGCCGTGTAAGACCAGCGCGGCATCTCGCACGATCCCCAGGTCTCCATCGCCGAACGACGGGTCGTTGGTGACCAGGAGGCCGATGTTGTCGATCGCCAGCGAGCTCATTCGCCCAGCCTGGCGATTGCGCGGGCCAGCTCGCCCGGCACGTCCAGCCGCCGGTGAACGCCCTCGCTGACGACGAGCTCTCCGCCCACCATCACCTGGCGCACGTCGCCCGCCTCTGCTGCGAAGACCAGGGACGCGATCAGGTGCTCCGGCTTCGTTCCCGCGAGGCGGACTCCGTCCAACCCGACGGTGACGAGGTCGGCGAGGGCGCCCGGCTCGATCCGGCCGGCCTCCGGCCAGCCGATGCCGGCACAGCCAGCAATGGTCGCGGCGCCCAGCAGCTCCGCGGCGGAATGTCCGCCCCGGAGACCGCTTTCGAGCCGCTCGTCGAGCTCGACGGCCCGGGCCTCCTCGAACATGTCGATCACCGCGTGGGAGTCGGTGCCGAGGGAGAGCCGCACCCCGGCCTCGGTCAGGCGGCGGGCGGGCCCGACTCCGTCGGCGAGGTCTCGCTCCGTCGTGGGGCAGAGGCAGACCCCGCAGCCGGCGGAGCCGAGCTGCCCGAAGTCGTCATCGGCCGGATGGGTGGCGTGGACCGCGGTGAAGCGCTCAGTGAGCGCGCCGGCTTCCGCGAGCAGCCCCGTCGGGCTCGTCCCGTAGGCCGCCCGGCAGTCCTCGTTCTCGGCGGGCTGCTCGGATATGTGAGCGTGCAGCGGCCAGCACCTCTCTGTGGCGAACGCCGCCACCCGCCGTGCCGATTCCGGATCGACCGCACGGACGCTGTGGATCGCAGCGCCGACGCGGGCCAGCGGACCCGGCTCGAGCGCGTCGACCCGCTCGGCCCAGGCTTCGGCGCTGCCATCGGAGAAGCGCAGCTGGGCCCCCTCGGGCTCCCGGTCGATTCCGCCGTGGAGGTAGCAGGTGTCGAGCAGGGTGATCCGGACGCCCGCCTCGCCGGCGGCGGCGATCATCGCTTTCCCGAGCTCGTTCGGGTCCTCGTAGCGAGCGCCACCCGGCGCGTGGTGCAGGTAGTGGAACTCGCCCACCGCCGTGATCCCGGCCAGTGCCATCTCGGCGAAGGTCGCGCGGGCCAGGGCCAGGTAGGTGTCGGGATTGATGCTCTCGGCGACCTCGTACATCCGGCGACGCCAGGTCCAGAAGTCGCCCCGGCCCGATTGGGTCCGGCCACGAAGGGCACGATGGAAGGCGTGGGAGTGGGCGTTCGCGAGCCCGGGAATGGTGAGCCCGGGTAGCGAGTCGGCCTCGGCGGGGGCGCGCGCGACCCCGGTCACGACCGAGTCGATCCGCTCGCCGTCCAACTCGATCAGGACTCCCGACTCGGCGCCCTCGCCGCCGAGCCAGGCGAACTCGCACCAGAGGCTGCGCCCGGTCACGACCCCACTTCGTCGACGATCCGTCTGGCGCGCTCTTCGAACTCATCGCGCTGGTGCCGGTCGAACTGCTCCCAGGTCGCGAACGTCCTCGGGTCGGCGCGGTCGACGAAAAGGGTGCCGTTCAGGTGGTCGACCTCGTGCTGGAAGGTGCCGGCCGTGAGGCCGCGCCTCACCTCCTCGTGCTCGACGCCGTCGCGGTCCAGGTAGCTGACTCGAATCCTCCCGCGACGCTCCAGGTAGCCGCGCAGATTGGGGACCGACAGGCAACC
>DASTAI010000060.1:0-9351 GCA_035712865.1 Solirubrobacterales bacterium | reverse complement strand
GGCGGCCTACCTCGGTGAGGAGGGCAAGCGAACCGGGGTGCGCGCGAAGGTCTCGTCCTGGCGCCGCATCTCGCCCGCCGGCCTGATCCCCCACGCGAAGGCGTCGGGGCAGTACCTGAACTCGATCCTCGCCAAGACCGAGAGCGCCAACGCCGGCTACGACGAGGCGATCCTCCTCGACGAGCGCGGCTTTGTCTGCGAGGGCTCGGGCGAGAACATCTATCTCGTCCGCGACGGCGAGATAGTCACCCCGGGGCACGCCTCCTCGATCCTCGACGGGATCAACCGCAAGTCGGTCATCCAGATCGCCAGGGACCTCGGCTACACGGTGATCGAGCGCGACATCGCCCGCGCCGAGCTCTACCTGGCGGAGGAGGTCTTCCTCACGGGAACCGCCGCGGAGCTCGTCCCCGTGCGCGAGATCGACGACCACGACCTCGGCGAGCCGGGTGAGATCACGCGGGTGATCCAGGGCAAGTTCGACGACGCCCTCCACGGCAGGCTCGAGGAGTACCGCGAATGGCTCGATCCGGTCGGGGAGCCATCACAACCGGCGGCCACAAACACCGCCGCCGAATCTGCCCCGCCCGAGCCTAGCCCTGCAGAGGTCGACGCCGAGGAAGTGGGAGAACCGGCCTCCGGTACCCTGGGCTCCTGATGCAGCACCGCTTCACAGGGCGAATTACGGGCACCGCTGCCGTCTAGCGGCCAGCGGCTCTCGCACGACCCCATTCAGGGGTTTCACCGCCCGACTCGAAACAGGAAGGAAGCGATGCGACAGGTTCTCCTCTACGACACGACTTTGCGCGACGGCATGCAGGGCCAGGGCATGACCCTGTCCGCGCAGGAGAAGGTGCGGGTCGTCCGCAGCCTCGATGAGCTCGGCATCCACTTCATCGAAGCCGGGTTCCCCGGGTCAAACCCGAAGGAGCTCGAGCTGTTCGAGATGCTCGCCGACGTCGATCTCCAGCAGGCATCCGTCTGTGCCTTCGGCATGACCCGGCGCCGCGACACCGAAGCGGCCGAGGACGACGCCCTGCGGCTGCTCGCCGGCGGCTTCGCCCCGGTCGTCACGCTCGTCGGCAAGACCTGGGGCCTGCATCTGGAGAAGGTCACCAGGGTGAGTCGCGAGGAGAACCTGGCGATGATCCGCGATTCGATCGCCTATCTGGTCAAGTCGGGCAAGCGGGTGATCTACGACGCCGAGCACTTCTTCGACGGCTACCGCGACGACGCCGGCTACGCGCTGGAGTGCGTGCGGACGGCGGCCGCCGCGGGTGCGGAGAACGTCACCCTCTGCGACACCAACGGCTCCAGCCTCCCGGCCCAGGTGAGCGAAGCGACCAGGGCGACGATCGCGACAGTCGAGGCGCCGATCGGAATCCACACCCACAACGACCTCGAGTGCGCCGTCGCGAGCTCACTGGCGGCCGTGGAGGATGGTGCGGTCCTGGTGCAGGGGACGATGAACGGCATCGGCGAGCGAACCGGCAACGCCAACCTGACCTCGATCCTGCCGGCGCTCCAGCTGAAGCTGGGCTACGAGTGCGTCGCGCCGGATCAGCTGCGCCGGCTCACGGGCATCGCCCATTTCGTCGACGAGCTCCTCAACATCACGCCCCATCCCGACCAGCCGTTCGTCGGCCGCAACGCCTTCGCCCACAAGGGGGGCATGCATGTCGCCGGAGTGAACGCCGATGCGCGCACCTTCGAGCACATGGACCCCGCCGAGGTCGGCAACGAGCGGGAGATGGTCGTCTCCGAGCTCTCCGGAAAGGGAACGGTCCTCGGCCGCGCCGAGGGCGCCGGCATCCCGCTCGACGACGAGCAGACGGCCCGGGCCGTCCGCACCCTGAAGGAGCGTGAGCACCGGGGCTACCAGTACGAGGCTGCCGATGCCTCCTTCGAGCTGCTGCTACGCAGGGAGAGCGGCCGCTACGAGCCGCTCTTCCGGCTCGAGGCCTTCCGGGTGCTCGTTGAGAAGCGCGAGGACGGCAAGGTGATCACTGAGGCGACGATCAAGGTCTGGGTCGACGGCGAGCGCTATCTCCGCACCGCCGAGGGCAACGGCCCGGTGAACGCCCTTGACGAGGCCCTGCGCGGGGCGATCATCGACCGCCATCCCCACCTCGCCGACATCGAGCTGACGAACTACAAGGTCCGGATCCTCGACGAGCACCACGGCACGGGCGCCGTGACCCGCGTGCTCCTCGATTCCTCGGACGGGGAGCGCGAGTGGGGCTCCATCGGAGTCTCGGAGAACATCATCGAGGCCTCCTGGGAGGCGCTGGTCGACTCGCTCGAATACGCCTTCCAGCCACGCGAAGAGAGCAGCACGACGAGTGAACGAACCGATCCCGCTCGCACGACCTGACCTGGGTCCGCGCGAGGAGGAGCTGCTGCTGGAGGTCGTGCGCTCCGGGTCGCTGTCTCGCGGCCCCAAGGTCGCGCAGTTCCAGGATGACTTCGGCGCCTGGCTCGGCGGCGGCTACGCGGTGGCCCTCTCGAGCGGGACGGCTGCACTGCACCTGGGGGTCAGGGCGATGGGCTGGGGGAGGGGCGATGAAATCGTCACCAGCCCGTTCAGCTTCGTCGCCACCGCCAACTCGCTCCTCTACGAGGGCGCTACGCCGGTCTTCGCCGACATCGACCCGGTCACGTTCAACCTCCACCCCGAGGCGGCCGCGGCAGCCGTGACGGCAGCGACGGCCGGGTTGCTTCCGGTCCACATCTTCGGCTACCCGGCGGACCTCCCGGCCCTGTCGGCGATCGCCTCCGATCGGGGGCTGGGAATCCTCGAGGACGCGGCGCAGGCACTGGGGGCGGTCGACAGAAACGGCAAGAAGGTGGGCACCGCCGGGAACATCGCGACCTTCGCCTTCTACGCCAACAAGCAGATAACGACCGGCGAGGGCGGAGTCTTGGTCACCCCGGACGAGGAGGTGGCCCTCCAAGTGGCGAGCGAGCGCAACCATGGCCGGCCCGTCGGGAACGACGGCGCGGTCCAGCACGAGCGCATCGGATTCAACTACCGGCTCTCCGATCTGCAGGCCGCGATCGGCATCGCGCAGGTCGAACGGCTGGACGAGCTGTTGAACGCCCGGGAGAACGTCGCCTCCCTCTATCGCGAGAGGCTGACGCAGCTCGGGGGCGCTCCGGCCGGCGACGACGACGGACACGACATCGTCCTGCCCTGCGAGAACAACGGCGACGAGCGCAGGGGGTGGTTCGTCTTCGTCCTGCAGCTTCCCGAGAGGACCGACCGTGCGGAGGTCATCGCGTCGCTGGATCGGCAGGGCGTGGCGTCGAAGGCCTACCTGCCCTGCATTCACCTGCTCCCGCCGTACCGGGAGCGCTTCGGCTTCAAGGGCGGCGAGTTCCCGGTCGCCGAGGCAGTTTCCGCCCGATCGCTCGCGCTCCCCTTCTTCACCTCGATGACCGAGGGCCAGGTCGATCGCGTCTGCACGGCGCTCGCCGAGGCGCTCGGGAAGCGACCCTAGACTCCGGGCGGACATGGGCCGTCTCGGCGAAGAACAGGATCCGCTCTTCCGGCGGATCAACTCCTCGATCTCCTTCGACTGGCGCCTCGCGCCTTTCGATATCGCGCAGTCCAAGGCCCACGCGCTGATCCTCGCGAAGCTCGATGTCCTCGACGCCGTGGAGCTGGAACAGATCACCGCCGGACTCGACAACGTCTCCGCCGAGCTCGATCAGGGCAGCTTCGAGTTCCACGACGACGACGAGGACATCCACATGGCCATCGAGCGGCGCCTCACCGAGCTGATCGGCCCGGTGGGAGGAAAGCTGCACACGGCGCGATCCAGAAACGACCAGGTTGCGACCGACCTGGCGTTGCTGGTGAGAGCGCATTCGGCGCGCGCGATCGCACTGCTCGAGTCGCTGTTGGAGGCGCTGGTGGCGCAGGCCGAGACGCACCGCGATTGGCCGGCCCCGGGATACACGCACCTGCAGCGGGCGCAGCCCGTCTACCTCGGCCACCACCTGCTCGCGTACTTCTGGATGTTCCACCGCGACGCCGGGCGCTTCTTCCGCGCGGCCGAGGCGACGACCGAGATGCCGGCGGGCTCGGGCGCCCTGGCGGGGCTCAACTGGGACGTCGATCGCGACGCCCTCGCCGCGGACCTCGGTTTCGCCCGGCCTTATCCGAACTCGCTCGACGCGGTGTCGAACCGGGATTTCGCCCTCGACTACCTGTCCGCGGCCGCCATCTGCGCGATGCACCTCTCGCGGCTCGGCGGGGAGATCGTGCTCTGGTCGAGCCAGGAATTCGGGTTCGCGGAGCTGCCGGATTCCTTCGCCTCGGGCTCCAGCATCATGCCCCAGAAGAAGAACCCCGACGCCGCGGAGCTCCTGCGCGGCAAGGCACCGCGGATCGCCGCCTCGCTGCAGAGCCTGCTGGGCACCATGCACGCCCTCCCACTCGCCTACAGCAAGGACCTCCAGGAGGACAAGGAGCCCCTCTTCGACGCCATCGACAATCTCGAGCTCTGTCTCGCGGCCGCCACCGGAATGATCGGCGGCATCAGGTTCAACCGAGAGCGACTGGCCGCCGCGGCGGAGGACGAGATGCTCGCCGCAACCGACCTCGCCGATGCCCTCGTCCAGCATGGAGTGCCCTTCCGCGAGGCCCACGGACTCGTCGGCGGCCTCGTGAGGGCAGCCGTCGACTCCGGCCGGTCTCTGTCCGAGCTCAGCGACTCCGAGCTGAACGGTGTTCCCGAGGGAGCCCGCGACGCCGTTCGGCGCGCGCTCGAGAGTGGGCAGACCATCGAGTCGAAGGTCTCCGAGGGCGGGACCTCGTCCGCGCGGGTGGCGGAGCAACTGGAGCGCGCACGCGGCGCGCTCGCCGGCCTGCGCCAGTGAACCGCGAGTTCTTCGATCGCTCGGTCCACGTCGTCGCGCGCGAGCTGATCGGCTGGAGGCTCGGCGTGGGGGAGACGGCCGGAATCATCGTCGAGACCGAGGCCTACGAGGCGAGCGACCCCGCCTGTCACGCCTACATCGGCAAGACCGCGCGGAACGAGGTCCTCTTCGGACCTCCCGGGCACGCCTACGTCTATCTCTCCTACGGGATCCATAGCCTGCTCAACTTCGTCACCGAACCCGAGGGGACGGCCTCCGCCGTGCTGATCCGTGCGCTCGAGCCGACCGGCGGCATCGAGCTGATGCGCGAACGCCGGGGGCGGAGCGAGATCGAGCAGCTCTGCTCGGGGCCCGGGAAGCTGACCGAGGCGCTCGGAGTCGATCTGGCGCTGAACGGGGCGGACCTCCTCGCTGCGCCGTTCGAGCTCGAGCCGGCCGCCGGAGAGTGGAAGGCCGCGGAGGTGGTGACCGGGCCACGCATCGGGATCACCAAGGCGGCCGAGCTGCCCTGGCGCTACTCCGTCACTGGGAGCAGGTATGTGTCGAAACCCTGGCCCGCGCCTGTGAGGAAAGCCGCCTAGTCGGACTCCGTGTGGTCGGTGATGTCGATGAAGACCTCACCGACCTCCGGCAATTCGGCCCGCAGCCGCGAATCGAGCTCGTCCATCGCCACGGCCAGCTCGTGGGCGGTCAGGTCTGAGTTCGGGCGCACCTTGGCCGCGAGGATCGCCTCCTGCGGTGCGACGAACGCCGTGTAGAGCTGGCGAACCTCCGCGACGGCCGGAGACTCGTCGAGCGTCCGCCGGGCGAGCTCCAGACGCTGCGGCAGCACTGACCGGCCGATCAGGAGGTCGGCCAGGGGCCGCGCCAGGCCGATCGCGGTCAGGCCGAGGAGCACCCCGATGAGGAGGGAGGCGATCGCATCGCTGGAGGCCGGCCCGCCCAGCTGATGGACCAGCAGCCCGGCCGCCGCGAGCGCCAGCCCGACCAGCGCCGCCGTGTCCTCCACCGCCAGCGCGCGCAGAGTGGGATCGCTCGTGTGCCGCAGGAAGCGGATCGTGGATGTACCCCAGAGCGCAGCCTCTCGCCGCGCCTGCCTGAACGTCTGGACGAGAGCGCTGCCATCGGCGAGGGCGGCGATGCCGAGAACCACCCAGGCAACGGCGAAGTCGTCGACCACGTTGCCGTGGACCAGATCGTTGATCCCCAGTCCAACCGACACGCAGCCGCCTATCAGGAATGAGGAGATCGCGGCCAGGAACGCCCAGAGGAAGCGGACCCCTCCGTAGCCGAAGGGGTGCTCGGCGTCCGGCGGCCGCCTCGCCCGGCGGAAGGAGGCCCCGAGGAGCACCTCGTTGCTCGAGTCCGCGATCGAATGAGCGGCTTCGGCGAGCAGCGCGGCCGAGCCGGTGATCAGTCCCGCGGCCAGCTTGGCCGCCGCGACGACCAGATTCGCGGAGAAGGCGACGATCAGGCTGCGGCGATTCCCACGGCGGCTGCTCGCCCGGCTGGTGGCCAGCGAGTGACGAAAGCCACGAAAGCGGGCCTGCTTGCCCGGGTTAGACGCCGTCGATGGCGCATCCGCGTCAGGCGGGGCCACTCGATCAACCGTGCTTGGGTTTGTCCCCCGGCGAAGCGCCTCGACCGGCCATGCCTCGGACCTCCTTGGTCAGCTCCAGGATCTGCTCCGAGAGGTGGATCAGCTCGACGTTCTGCTTGTCCTCCTCCTGGACCGTCTTCCACTGCTCGTCGGCGACGACCTGGCGCTTCGCGTCCGCGCGGTTCTGGCTGATCAGCACGAACGTGGAGAGGAAGATCGCCTCGAGCGAGACGATCATCGTCAGCAGGCCGAACGGGTATTTCTCCACCCCGAAGCCGATCCAGCAGCCGAACCAGATGAGGTGGATGTAGACGAACAGCATCGACCCCGAGAAGGCGGTGATCCTGTCCGCGACCCGGTTCTGGACCGCCTCCGCTCGCTTCTTGTCGTGTTCGAGCAGGGCGGGATCGATCGGCGGCTTCAGCTTCGGGGTCGGGAAGATGAGCTTGTGAAGCCGCGGCAGCCTGTGCGGATCCCGTCCGCCGTTCTGGCCGTTGGGGCCGGCAGGTTGAACTTTCGTTTCGGTGGCCATCGTGCTCCTTTCGCCAGGATGCTCCACTGCTCGGCACAGTAGGCGCCCTCGAATCTCTCAGGTGGCCGGCTCCGGCGTCGAGGCTCGCCTACCCCGACCAGCGGAGGCCTGCGGCGACTCCGCCACGAGGCCGGCGGCGCCGGCGACGAGGAGCAGACCGCCCAGGATGCCGACGAACGGCCCCGCATCGAGCACCGTGGAGGCGTGGGCGCTGACCCCGACACCCGAGCCTCCGGGGACCGGCACGAAGCTGTTGACGGCCCCGGTAGGGCCCAGGTCAGGCACGTCGAAGCACTTGACGACGCAGTAGGCCGTGATGCCCAGTCCGAACAGGCCCGCGGTCGCCCCGGCGATCCGCGCCGAGCTCGGGGGAGCGAAGAGGACGAGGGCCCCTCCCACGGCCGCCCCGATTACCAGCAGGACCGGTGCCAGCGTGGTCACATCCCAGAGCGTCAGCGACTCGCTCGACGAGTAGCCGATCCCGGTGGCATTGGTCGCGAATGAAACGTCGCGCGTGTACCAGCTGATCGCGGTGGCGACGAAGACGACCACGGCGCCGATGATCGCCAGGACGTGTGCGGTTCGAGATGTCATCAGTGCCTCCTTGTTTTCAGCCGGTCGGGGCAGGCTGGCCGGTCGCCGTGCCGCCGGATGCCGCCGCGGCGTTCGCCTTGTCGACCTCCTTGGGCAGATTCCGCAGCTGGAAGGCGAGCACGATCCGCGTCGCTCCGATTGCGACCGCCCAGATCCCACCGACGGTGATGATGGCGGCGAGCGTCGCACCGGGGTCTGCGAGGGCGAGAACGCCCAGCGGGACCTCAACCAGCCCGAGAAGCAGCAGCAGCCACCACTCGGACAGCACCCCGCGAGCAGCGAACGCGCCCGCGATGGTGAGGGTCCCGACCACGATGAGCCAGGAGCCGAGGAAGATGCCGAGCACGATCAGGCTCACGCTGGGCCAGACGATGATCGCGATTCCGGCGGCCACCGAGAGCAGTCCGGTCACCAAGTTCGCCGCGCGGTTGTCGATTCCCGAGATCACCATCGCGTAGATGCCCTCGAAGATGAACAGCGCGCCGATGAACGTCGCGAGGCTCCTGACGCTCCAGTCGATGCTGAAGATCAGGACGCCGGCGACGATCAGGACCAGGCCGTTGAGCAGGAGCGTTGTCCAGTTGCGCGAGATGGCCTCGGCGGCGTCGTGCGTCAGCCGGTCGCCGAACGAGTCGAATGATGCTGGTGTGACGTACATCTGTTCCTCCAATCGGTCGTGGGAATTCAGCTCTGCCTACGCGGTGCGTGTCCCGCTCTCCCCGGCCTTGCCCTGATCAGTGCTCGCGGTGCCGTTGATGCGCAGTTTGGACTTGAGTTCCGCGATCTTCTCCTCGACCTTCTCCTTGCGCTCCGCACGCCGCTCCTCGTGGAGCTTGCGGCGGGCTTCCTTCTTCGCCGCGCGCTGCGCCTCCTCGGCAGCGGCGATCTCCGCCTCGACGTCCGTGAGCGGCTGTCGGAGAACCTTGCCGTCGAGCCTGCGTATGGCCGTGTCGACGACCTCGGGGCTCTGCTCGTCGACCGCGGCGACGACGGCTGGATGCCCGACGCGGACCGAGCGTGACATCTCGCTCAGGACCGAGTCGGACTCGTCGAGGTCGTCCATGTCGAAGAGCGAGCCGATGAGGACACCGGTCGCCCCTCCGAGGAGGACCCCGATCGGGCCGCCGAGAATGCCGACGATGAGACCGACGATGCCACCGGTGGCGGCGCCCTCGTAGCCGATGTCGCCGACCTCGTCCTTGATGGTCACGGCACCGTCCTCCTGGCGCAGGACGACCGCTGCGCCCTCGAGCCCGATCTGTCCCTGCCCCTCCAGCTCCTTGAGGTTGGTCAGGCCCTCATAGGCGTCTGCGTCCTCGGTGAAGTTGATGGTCAGAACGTTCTCCATGACGTTTCCTTTCGGTCGTTTCCAGCCACTACGACGACGGTAGGGCCGACCCGAGAACGCTCATTGGGCTGTGGCCACAAAGTTCGAGAACGCGGGCGTGTCGAGCGGACACCCTCGGAAAAGGTCATGGTCACGCCCGAGCCTGCCCTCCTGGGGCGCTGTTCGCACCCGTTAGATCCCCTGGTCCACCTCCCTGGTCTCCGAGTAGCATCGAGACCTGGAGAAGATGGCTGCCTCGGCCACGCAGGCCAGTTCGCGAGCCGCGGTGCGGGAAACGGCCGTGGAATTGCTCCCTAGGACCGCCGCCCTCGGGCGTGGGATGGCGGACCACATCGCGTCCGCGATCCCGGAGATCGGCGAGATCGATGACGAGGAGCTGGGCGCCGAGCTGGT
>DASTAI010000059.1:0-4927 GCA_035712865.1 Solirubrobacterales bacterium | reverse complement strand
GGAGGACGTGACCCAGGAGGCGCTGATCTCGATCTGGCGAAGCGGTGCCCGCTATGACCGCGCCCGCGGCAGCGTGCGCGCCTGGACGCTCGGAATCGTCCGCAATCGTGCGATCGACATGCTCCGCAAGGAGTCGGGGCGGTCTCCGAAGCTGGCCGCGGGAGGGGACGAGATCCTCGAGCGCAGAGCCGCCGAGGAGCTGACCGACACCGAGGCGGTCCGGCGCGAGACGGCCCAGGAGGTCAGGGGTGCGATCCAAGAGCTTCCTAACGACCAGTCGCGGGTGATCCAGCTCGCCTACTACGGCGGCTTCAGCCACTCCGAGATCGCGGAGATGCTCAACGAGCCGCTCGGCACGATCAAGGGGCGGATGCGCCTCGGCATGGACAAGATCAGGGCGACCCTGGCGGAGGCCCTGTGAACGGCGAGCACCCGGATAGGGACGACATCGTGGCCTTCGCGCTCGGCGCGCTTGAGCCCGAAGAGGAACGGGCGGTGGAGGCGCACGTTCCCAGGTGCGCCCGCTGCACGCGCGAGCTCGAGGCGCTGGTGCCGGCCGTCGGCGTGCTCGGCGAGTCGGTCGAGCAGCTGGAGCCTCCGCCCGAGCTGCGCGAGCGCGTCCTCGCGGAGGTGCGCGCCGACGTCGAGCGCTCGGCGGAGCGCGACAGCCCTGCTCCACGCCGCCCACGGCGGGGCTGGCGGGCGTTGTTTGCGCGACCCGCGTTCGCCGTCGGCCTGGCCATCGTGGTTGCCGCGGTCGGCGGCTACCTGATCGCCGGAAACACCGGCGACAACGCCCCCGAGCAAACGACCGAGAGCGTGGCCGCTCAGCCGCCGATCGGCGGAACCCTCGCGGTCGACGAGAACTCCTCGATGCTCGACCTCCACGGCCTGGCCCAGCTCAAGGGCGAGGAGGTCTACCAGGTGTGGATCGCCAAGGGACAGACCGTGAGCCCATCGTCGAACTTCATCCCGGACGCGAGCGGCAGGGCGATGACCGCGGTCGATGGCCCCCTGGCCTCAGGGACCAGGGTGATGGTGACAAGGGAACCCCATCCGGGAGAAACGGCTCCCACGGGGTCGGTGCTGCTCAGCGCCACCGTGCAGTAGGCGGCGCACCCCGGACTCGCCAATCCGCTGGACTACGCTGGCTTCATGGAGGCAAGTACCCAGCAGCGCCAGACCTGCTACCGGCACCCGAACCGGGAGACCGGCGTCGCCTGCTCCAACTGCGGGCGGCCGATCTGCCCCGACTGCATGACCTCGACCCCGGTTGGGATGCGCTGTCCCGACTGCGCGCGCCAGACGACCAAGGTGAGGGCCGGGGCCGGGGCGTTCAGCCCGACCGCCGGCAAGATGCCCGCGACGATCGCGCTGATCGCGATCAACGTGGTCGTCTTCGTCATCGAGCTGGCGGGCGGCGGCACCAGCTCGTTCAGCGGTGGCGGCTCGGTGATCCACGATTTCGGCCTGCGCGGCCCGGACGTCGCCAACGGCGACTGGTGGCGTGTGATCACCGGTGGGTTCCTGCACGCCGGCTTCCTGCACCTCCTGCTCAACATGTACGTCCTCTACATCGCCGGGAGCATCCTGGAACCCGGGATCGGCACACCGCGCTTCCTCGGGATCTACTTCGTCTCGCTGGTAGCCGGCTCGCTCGGCGCGCTGATCGTCGATCCCAACTCGCTCACAGTCGGGGCATCCGGCGCGATCTTCGGGCTGATGGCAGCCGTGGTCGTGATCGCCCGCGGCCGCGGCGTGGAGCAACTCGCCTCGCAGTTCGGCCTCTTCATCGTGCTCAACCTGGTGCTCACCTTCTCGATCTCCGGGATCTCGGTGGGCGGTCACATCGGCGGGCTGATCGGCGGCTTCGTGGCGGCCGGGCTCGTCCTCTTCGTCGAGCAGCGGATGAAGGGCAGGGCGGGCTTCGGCCTCGAGCTCGCCGGGATCGTGCTGATGATCGTCGCGACCTTCGCCGGCGCCTTACTCGTCGTCTAGTCGTCGATCGCCATCAACGCGCGCTCGTACTGGGCGCGGTCGAAGGTGAAGGGGCCGAAGTCCTCGTAGTCCCAACCGGGCCGGGTGGGCTGCTCGAACTCGTCCCAGGTGACCGTGTCGTCGCTGACCGTGATCCGGGCCATCAGGGGCGAGCAACCCACGTCGCCGCACCCACACCCGAGCAGCGCCGTCTTGCCGTCGGACTCCTCGAACATCGGGGTCCCGCGGCCGCCGAGGAACTGGCCGGCGAGGTCGATCCGCATGTAGCCGGCCACCAATCCGATGTAGTTGCCGGCGACGTCCTCCTCTTCGTCGGCGCGGGCCGAGGGAAGCTCGGCTCCGCGGACCAGATCCGGAAGCTCAACGCCGTTCACCTCGATCTTGATCTGCCGCAGACCGTCCGGGAACTCCTCGCCGGCGGGCGCAAACTCGAAGTTCACCTCGTCCACGGCTTGATGATCGCTGATCTGAGTCAGCGCGGGTGCTGGTCGGCCCGGTCGCGGCCCAGGAGGCGGCCGGCGCGGCTTCGGACTGCGCCCGCCGCCTCGAGGCCGGCATCGACGGCTCGGCGCGCCGCCCCGAGACCGGCCTCCGCCGCGCCGCCCCCGACGTCCTGAGCCGTACGCACGCCGCGGCGGGTGACACGACGTCCGATCGAGGCGGCTTCGCCGACGAGCATTCCAGGGAGCTCCGCGACGGTGTGGGAGCCGTCCGACCCCCAGTCGTCGGCGGGCTCGACGGCCGGCTCTGGGGTCGTCGGCCGTTCCGGCGCCTTGATCCCGATCTGTTCGGCGAACCTGGCTTCGCGTTCGGCCGATTCGGTCTCGACCTCGATCTCGACGGGTGTCTCGGGAGGCCGGTCGCCGGCGGGAACTTGCTCGGGTTGGGCGGCTGCAGCAGAGGTGGCCCGCCGCTCGGCCTCGCGCTTGAGGTCCTCGACCGACGCCTTCAGCGTGGACTTGTGGGCGCGCCGCGCCACGGGCCCCGGCAACGGTATGCCCACCTCGAGGCCCAGCTTGTAGGTGGCCCGGGTGCGGCCGTCGCCGAGGTCATCGAAGAGGTAATGGCCGTCGGCGCCATTGATCCCGTTGCCCTCGACGAAGTCCCACTCGATCCTCGTCGGCTCGTCGTAGCGGTAGTCGAGCGTGTAGTCGACCTTGCGCACCTTCGCGTCGATGAAGAGACGCACCCGCTTGCCGCGACCCCGCTCGTCCCAGTCGAGGACCTCGGTGTCGACGACCGCGCTCTGCCATTTGGGGAAGGTCTCGTAGTCGGTGATCGCCTCGAAGCAGGTGGCGATCGGCGCCGAGATCTCGACCGTGTGCTCCGCCCAGTTGAGGCCCATCCGACTCCTCCTCCGATTAGCCGTGTCCGGCCGGCGCCCCGAGCGGCACCGGCTCGAAGGTCACACCTTCGGGGGCGGCAACCCTATCCGGGTGCAGCAGGTGCGCGAGGAGCTTCGTCCCCTCGACGAGTCGGGGCCCTGGCCGGGAGAACGACGCCGCCGCGTCAACCGCCCAGATCCGCTCGGCCCCCAGGGCGCCGACCCGATCCGCCCTCGATTCGACCTCGCCGCGTGCCTGTCGTGCGTCCCAGCCGCAGGGCATGGCGACGATCACAGATGGGGCCGATTCGAGGAGCTCGTCCCACTCGGCTGTTCGCGACTTGGTCCCCGCAACGCCGAGTACGTCCTCGCCGCCCGCGATCTCGATCATCTCGGGGACCCAGTGGCCGCCGATGAAGGGCGGCTCCAGCCACTCGAGCGCCAGCACGCGCGGCCGGTGCTCCCCCCGCACCGACGCCCGAACGCGCCCGAGCCTGCGTTCGAGCTCGTCACGGAGGGCGACGGCCCGATCGAGGACTCCCGCCGCCTCTCCCAGGCGAGGAAGATCGGCGAGGACCTCCGCCAGGTTCGAGGGGTCCAGGGAGAGCACCCGGGGCCTGGTCGGGAGCCGAGCAGCCACCGCCACGACGTCGTCGTAGGAGACCGCGCAGACCTCGCAGACGGCCTGCGTGACGATCAGGTCGACGTCGAGCGCACGAAGCGCCGGCTCGTCGAGCTCGTAGAGATGCCGTCCTTCACCGGTCAGCCGCCTCACCTCGGCGTCGATCTCGCCCGCCGATAATCCGACGGCGGTTTTTGTGGCCGCCGAATATGTCGGCACCAGGCTTCGGGTCAGGTGAGGTCTGACCGCCGCCTCCGGCGGGTAGTCGCACTCGTGGGTGACGGCGACGACTTGATCGCCCAGGCCGAGGGCGAATAGCATCTCGGTCGCCGAGGGAACCAGGCTCGCGATTCGCACCCGACGAATATGGCACTTCTGAGCGACGAGGAGATCAAGGAGAGGCTGAAGCCGCTCGACGGCTGGCGCCAGCGCGGCGAGTACATCGTCAAGAGCTTCGACCGGGGCGATTTCGTCGGATCGGTCAAGTTCGTCGACTCACTCGTCGAGCCGGCCGAGGAGATGAACCACCATCCGGACATCGCGATCTCCTGGAGCCAGGTCGAGGTGGCGATCTCGACGCACGCCGAGGGCGGCCTCACGGAGAACGACTTCGAGCTGGCGGGAAAGGTCGACGCGCTCGCCTAGAGCGCGGCGACGTTCTGGCCGTTCGCTAGCCTTCCCGGCGTCGCCAGTGAACGACGACGAACCCCCTCGAAGTACGCGCGCCCATAGGGGCGTCACGAACCCGGCCGGACACCGGTCGCTCGACCCTGGGTCGGGGCGATGACCGCTGTCTTTCTCGTACTGCTGTTTCTGCTGATCGCGGCAAACGGCTTCTTCGTCGCGGCCGAGTTCGCGCTTGTTCGCAGCCGCCGCTCCCGTCTCGAGCAGCTCGCCTCCGATGGGAGTGGCAGCGCGCGCGCCGTGATCGACGAGCTCGATCACATCGACGAGTACCTGGCCGCCTGCCAGCTCGGGATCAC
>DASTAI010000058.1:0-3074 GCA_035712865.1 Solirubrobacterales bacterium | reverse complement strand
GAGCAGTCTCTGGGTCACGAGCAGTCCGTAGAGAACCGCCGCCGCCGAGCAACCGAGGGCGACAACGATTCCGTAATCGGTGAAGAAGTCAGTCAAGTGGGACTCCCGTCAGTTTCGACCTGTTAGGCGCGGCGCGGCAGTCTACTTATTACGCCGGGCGCTCGGCCTGGCGCCTCTCAGGTCCCGGGCGGCGTCCAAAGACCCGAATCTCCCTCGCGCCTTCCGGAACTTCCCTGCTCAGGCGCCGGTTCCGATCCGGCGTCGTCCTCGCCATCATCACCGGCCGGCCCCTCGCCGGCGTGCTTGGCGTAGAGCAGCTGCAGCTCGGAGATCGCCTGGCGCAGCTGCGGCTGCGCCTCCGGATTCACCAGGTCGACGAGCGCCCGGGCGGCGTCGATCCCGACCTTCGCCTGATCCAGGTCTCGCTCCTCATCCATCGCGATCCGTCTCGCCGAGAGATTGAGGATGCTGACCGCGCTCTGCAGCACCACATCCTCGACCCGCACCTTGCGGATCTCCTCCTCGAGCTGGGCGCGAAGCTCCTCCTCGCTCGGTGCCTCTCCCTCGGGGCCGACGCCGGCCCCCTGCTGTTCCTCATCTGCCACTGACTGCTCCCTCCGGTGCGTATGTCCTGCGGGTCTCCTCGACCGCGCGACGGTAGATCTCCTCGATCGGTGCCCCCTCGGCGAAGTCGGCGTAGGCGCGCTGCGCGCCGTTTCGCTCGGGCAGCTCCACCTCTACGCCGAGCGTCTGGCGCGCCGGGGCGGTCCATTCGACCAGATCCTCCAGCACCTGCCGCGTCGGAACCACTCGCCGCTCGCGGAAGTCGATCATCTCGCCGTCCATCCCGTAGCGGATGGCGCGCCAGAGGTTCTCCTCGATCTCTCGCTGGCCGAGCGCCTCCCGCGAACCCCCCTCGTCGAGATCGATTGCGACCTGCGCGACGCAGGCCGAGATCATCGCCGCCAGGTTGAGCGATTCGTCGCCGCGAGTCTGCGCGTCGCAGATCCGGACCTCGACCGTGCCGAACGCATGGTGCGGCCGGACGCTCCACCAGAGCTGGGTGGCCTCCACGATCGAGCCGGTCTCATGGAGCAGCTGGACGAAGTCCGCGTAGGTGGCCCAGTTCCCGAACGGCTCGTGTACGCCGCAGCGCGGAAAGGTCCGAGTGAAGATCTCGGTCCGCACGGAGTGCAACCCCGTCTCGCGGTGGTCGAGGAACGGCGAGTTGGCGGAGAGAGCGAGGAGCGGCGGCAGCAGCTCCCTCATCCGGTCCGAGACCGCGACGGCACGGTCGGGCCCGTGCACGCCGACGTGGACGTGCAGGCTCCAGGTGTTGTTCCGCTGCGCGACCCAGCGGAGGTCTCCCTCCAAGCGGCGGTAGTGCTTGGTCCCGATGATGTGCTGGTCCAGGTAGTTCGCCCAGGGGTGGGTCCCCATCGCCGCGAGCCCCAGCCCCATCTCGTCGGCGACGGCGAACAGCCGCATCCGCCTCGCCCGCTGACGCTCGGCGGCCTCGGCGAACGTCTCGCCGCGCCCGGAGCGGATCTCGATCTCCGTGTCGATCAGCTCCCCCTTGACCGACGGGGCGAGCTCCGGATCGCGGGCGCAGGCTGCCTCCAACTCCTCGAATCGGTGCTCGAGATCGAGGATCGCCGGATCGACGATCGCGAACTCCTCCTCGATCCCCACGGTGAAGTCGGTGGACGACTCGAAGATCTCGCGCACGACATTCATGTCGAGCGCATCGTGCTGTGGCTCGGGATCGGTGGTCACCCGCAGGCTCGTTCTCAGGTCAAATAGAAGTAGAGCGCGTAGAGCAGGTCCACGGCCGGGCTCGAGGTGTGAACGGTGACGTCGGGCGGCACCTGCAGCAGCCGCTCCGAGTAGTTGAAGATGATCTTGACGCCGGAGCGGACCAGCCGGTCCGCGACCTCCTGGGCCGCATCCGAGGGAACGGCGAGGACCCCGACCACGACCTGCTCCCGCTCGACGACGTCGTCGATCTGGTCGAACGGCCGCACCTCGAGGCCGCCGATCTGCCGGCCGATCACAGCGGGATCGACGTCGAACATGGCCACGATCTGGAAGCCGTGGTCGGCGAAGATGTCCGAGCTGGCGATCGCCTGGCCGAGGTGTCCGGCGCCGAAGAGCGCGATGTTGTGCTGGCCGGCGGTCCGCAGGATCTTCCGGATCTCGTTGACCAGCGAATCGACGTTGTAGCCGACCCCGCGCTTGCCGAACTTCCCGAAGCCCGAGAGGTCGCGGCGGATCTGGGTCGAGTTGATGTGGGTGTAGTCCGAGAGCTCCTGAGAGGAGATCGTGTCCTTGCCCATCTTCCGAGCCTGGGTCAGGACCTGGAGATAGCGCGAAAGGCGCGCCGCGACGCCGAGTGAAAGACGATCGCCGTCCGTGAGCTCCGAGGGCCCCTGCTGCTCGGCGGTCTCGGCCGCCACGTCCTCGATCATGCGGACAAGGTACCGAGCCTCGCTCGGAGGCCCTCTGCATCCAGGAAGAGCTCCGAGACGATCTCGCCGTTCACCTCTACCACCGGAATGCGCTCCAGAAAGCGTCTGTGCAACTCGCTGTCGGCCTCGATGTCGATCTCCTCGAGCTCGAATTCGAGCCCGTCCGCGCGCAGCCGGTCCAACCCGGCGCGCGCTTCGTCACAGAGGTGGCAGTCAGGCCGCCCGTAGAGGACGACGACGCTCGGTTCCGAAGGCATCGAAGCTCAGGTAGTCGGGGTAGGCGATCGGTTCGCTGAAGCGTGCCGCGGAGGCGATCATCGCCGCGTTGTCCGTGCAGAGCGAGATCGGGACCAGCTTCAGGCGAAGCCCGAGCTCGTCGCAGAGGTCCTGAGCGCCCCCCCGTAGCTCGGCGTTGGCCGCGACGCCGCCTCCGAGCGCGATCGCCGGCCACCCGCCGCCACGGGCGGCACGGCGAAGCTTCGCGATCAGCTGATCCGTGATCGCCCTCTGGAAGGAGGCGGCCAGGTCGGCCCGCCGTCGCTCGATCTCATCCGGCTCGAGGTCTCGGACCTTGTAGACCAACGCGGTCTTCAGGCCGCTGAAGCT
>DASTAI010000057.1:0-6538 GCA_035712865.1 Solirubrobacterales bacterium | reverse complement strand
ATCATCGAGCCGGATGTCAGCCGTACGGCTGCGGCCGATTCGCGACCAGCCGCTGGAGAGCGCGATCACGCGGGTCCGGCCGTCGGCGAACAGGGCCAGATACTTGCCGGGCTGGGTGATCGACCGGCGCACGCCATCGAGCCAGTCGGCCGGCCTCGTCGTGGGGCGGGCGACCCCGATGTCCCGGAGCGTCGGCTGCTCGAAGAGCGACGCCCGTCGGAAATCCGTTGCGCCGCAGTTGGGACAGCTGGGGATGGACTCCGTGGGCTCGAAGGAAACCGGCAGCGAACATCCCTGACAGACGAAGGAACCGACGCCACCTGCGGTCTCTCCCGCGTGGTGGACGTCGTTTGCACTCTCTCCGATCAGCGGCATCCGGGGGTTCGGCAATGGTACCCCGGGTACTGCTTAATGGCTAGTCGATTTTGTGCACGTAGTACGGAAAGTCCAGGTTTTCCAGGGCCGTTTTGCGCCCCTCCGTCAGCCCGCTGACGCTGGAGGAGCGCGGGCGAGCCGTCTAGAATCGCCCGGCCGTGGGGCCGTTCACCGTCACCACCTCGATCGACGCCCCGCGGGAGCGCGTCTTCGACTTCATCTGCGACCTGTCGACGCGCCCGAGCTGGATCGACCATTTCGCGAGCGGATATCGGCTCGCGCGCATTCCCGCCACGGGGCGGGGAGCGGCGGCGCGATTCCGGGTCGATGCCCCGGCCGGGGTGGAGTACATGGGAACGGTGATCGCGGAGGCGGATCGTCCGCACGAGATCGTCGAGCACGCGCGCGGCGGTCGCTTCGATCGCGTGTCGATCCATCTGGTCTGGGAGCTCGAGGCCGGGCCCACGACCACGGTCAAGCTCACCTTCTGGACTTCGTCCCCATCGCACTTCCAGCGCTTCCGCGAGATCGGGCGCGAGCGGTGGTGGAGAAAGCGCTGGTCGAAGGCCCTCGTCCGCATGCGTGACCTGATCGAGTCCGACGCGCAGGTGCCGCATGTCCGGATCGCCGGTGGTGATCGCGTCCCAAGCATCGCCGGATAGACTGCGCGCCCTCATGCGCCCCGGCCACAAGGGAGCCCTGGCCCTCGCGTTCGCCCTCGCCTTGGCCCTGCTGGGCGTGTCCGGCTGCGGCTATTCCCCCAGCAATGAGGGCGACGAGGGAGAGCCGATTCAGCTCGGCGAGCTTGAGATCAACGTCCAGCTGACGCGGTTCCTGAACCCGGCCGATCACGAGGACAAGAACTACCTGGTGGGTCAGACCATTCCACCGCCGGCGGGCAAGGTCTACCTGGGTGTCTTCCTGACGATGACCAATCACGGTGACTCGGAAACGCGTATCCCGTCCGACGCCCAGATGACCGTCGTCGACACGACCGGTGCCGGCTACGAGGCCGTTCCGAGCGATACCCCGTTCGCCGCGCCACTCGGGACCGAGCTCGCGGGCCACGGCACCATCCCGGTGCCCGATTCCCCCGCCCAGAGCGGGCCGACCGACGGGTCGATCGTCCTCTTTCTGGTCGACGAGGGTGTCAGTGAGAACCGGCCGCTCAAGCTCGAGATCGAGCACGAGGGCGAGACCGGCGACATCACGCTGGATATCTAGTCCGGGGCGCGCGGCGCCCCTATTCGCATGACGAAGACTCAGCTGCAGGCGCTGCTCGTGATCGGAGCCCTCGGAGCGGGGCTTGCCGTCGTTCAGCTCCTCGGCATCGCCGGCGGCCTGGTCGGCGTCGCCCTGATGGCCTTCTCCACGGTTCTCTCGGCGCCGGCGGCGCCCGAACCCGGCGCCCGCGGCCTCAACTGGTGGGCGCTGCTCGCCGGCGGGACGGCGCTCGCGGTGGTCGGGGTGCCGCTCAGCCTGTTGCTCGAGGCGCCGGGCGGGCTGCTCACCGCGATCGGCGGCGGCATGGCGATCGTGGGGGTGGCGTTCGGCTACCCCACCTAGGGGCGGCCGCCGTTCCCCGCAGTGGAGTCCGTCTCGTGCACCAGCCGCATCTCGCGAGCGAGCATCGGGCTCGCATATGGCCCATCCCCCTCGAGCTCGCGAAGCACGGTCTCGACGATCTCAGGCGACTTGTTCTGGCTCATCTTCCGTTTGGCGACGATCCGGGTCGGGACCAGGCGCAGTCCGATGGTGCCGCGGCTGTCTCTGCGGGCGTCGGCCGCAACCTCGGGCGTGGCATCGAGGGGACGCGGGCTGGCGACGTGCCGCTCGAAGCGATCGACGAGTCGGGTCAGGATTTCGAAGTTCTCCTTCGGCTCGAGGATCTCGGGTACCCCAGAGAGATGGGCGACGATGAAGTTCCAGGTCGGGACCTCGATGTGGTCGCCGTACCAGCTCGATGAGATGTAGCCGTGGGGCCCCTGGACGATGACGAGCAGCTCGTGTGATCCGAGCTCGTGCACCTTCTCGTCGGGTCTGCCGACGTGCGTGACGATCGAGATCTCCTCACGGTCGTCCTCGAGCATGATGGGGTAGTGGGAGGCGACCAGACCGGTGGAGGGGCTTGAGACGAGAGTCGCCCACGGGTTCTCGCGGATCAGGCGCCTGATCACCTCCGGCTCGGTCAGCTCGTAGTAGGGGTTCTGGCGCAAGGCTCTCAGGCCGCTACTTCAGGGCGGCGGTGAGGATGTTGGCCGCGATCGGCGCCGCGGTGCTGCCGCCGTCGCCCGAGGCGTCGATCAGCATCACCGCCACCGCCAGCTTGGGGTTGCGCGCCGGGGCGAAGCAGATGAACCAGCCATCGACGATCTGCTCGACCGTGTTCTCCTGCCCCGGCGGCGCCGGCGGCTGACCGGGCTTCGGGCCGAGCTCGGCGGTCCCGGTCTTGCCCGCGACCTGAATCCCCGAGATGTTCGCTGCGACGCCGGTTCCCGAGGTGACCACTGCGCGCATCAGGCCGGTGAGGATCTTCGCGTTCTCCTTGGAGGTCACCTGAACCGCCTTGGCGCTGCTCTTCAGACCGGGGTCCTTGACGATCGAGGTGGGGCTGCGCACCCCGCCGTTGGCGACCGTCTGGGCGACGGAGGCCATCCCGAGTGGGGTCGCCAGGACCTCCCCCTGGCCGAAGGCGGTGACCGACAGGTCCGTGTGGCTCGTGTCGTCGCTGAAGTCGGTGGGCATCGTCATCCCGTTCGGATCCGACCGCGCCGTCGCCGAGGCGTTGTAGAGGCTGGGTGTCTCATTCCAGCCGTAGTCCTCCGCGGTGTCGACGAGACGCTGCGCCCCGACCTTCACGCCGAGTGGGGCGAAGACCGTGTTGCACGACTTGGCGAAGGCCTCCACGAAGGTGCCCCCGCAGGCCTCGTCGTGGGCGTTGTGCACGACCCTGGCGCCGGCCTGCGGATCGGGATTGATCTCGGTCAGCACCGGGAACCTGTCGGAGAGCTTCACGTCGTGCCCTTCGAGGGCGGCGGTGGTGGTGATCACCTTGAAGGTGGAGCCGGGAGGCTGGGGCGCCGAGTACGCGGAGCCCGCGAGCGCCAGCACGTCGCCGTTCTTCGCGTTCAGCACGACGGCGCCACCGGACTGGCCTCCGAGGGCGTTCACGGTGATCGTCTGCAGCCGCGGGTCGATCGTTGTCCTGACGGACTGCCCCGGCGTCCCCTGGGCGGTGGCGAGCACCCGGCCCTGGGTCGATCGCGAGACGTTGAGCTGCGGGCCACTCGCCTTCACGGCCAGGAGCTCGCCGCTTGGGGTGCCGGAGAGACGCGGATTGAAGGCGAGCTCGAGACCGCTGATCCCGGTGCTCTCATCGGTTGGGTAGCCCGCGGCCTGGAGCCTCGCCCGCTGGTCCGAGTCCGCAGCGCCGGTCTCGCCCGCCACGTCGATCGCGTCCGAGCCCAACGGTGAGCTGCGGTTGTCGACCGAACCGGTGGCCAGCGCGACCCGGTGCTTGGCCATGATCGCCGCCCGCCGTCCGAGCTCCAGGCGACGCCCCACCTGCTCGCCGGGCTGCAGGCCCGGGAAGGTCAGGTTCGGCGCCCAGGCCACCTTGCCGCCGTCGAGCGGCAGCCGCACGACGCCATCGACCTTGCCGAAGAGCCTGGTGGTGACGGCGACGTTGACGTCGACGACATCGGTTCCGCTGATGCTCTTCGGGCCGTCCGCATCCCCGGGGTCGATGGCGGTCGCCGTGGCGACCTCCTGGGCCGAGCGATAGGCGCTGGCGAGCTCGGCGGCGGAGTACTGGGCCTGAGCGGAGTCCGAGAGCTCGTCGCGCATCGACTTGAAGTCCTGCTGGGCCCAGTCGTCGACGAACCGATTCGCCATGTCCTGTTCGGGGTTCCCGGCGGAGCTGATGACGCCGAAGATGAAAGCGGCGAGGGCGACCGCGGCAAGCGGCAGGGCTCGCTGAAGCAGCCGGCGCTCACGCTCGCTGCGGGGGCCGCGTTGCGCGCGCGGTGCCCGGGAGGGCCGCCGCGGCGGTGGTTTCTCCCTTCCCCGCTGCCGTGACCGTGTCACGGGAGGATTCACGCGGGCAAAGGTAGTCGCTCGTGCGCTTGTATTCGGGACACCGTGACCGGCCTCGACTGGCTGATCATTGCCTTCGCCCTGGCCATGGCCTTCTGGGGCTATCAGCAGGGGCTGATCGTAGGGGTGCTGAGCCTGGCAGGTTTCGCGATCGGGGCCTTCCTCGGCAGCCGCCTAGGTCCCGCGCTGCTGCCCGACGGGTCGCACTCACCCTATGCCCCCGCCACGGCGCTGGCCGGAGCTCTGCTGGTGGGCGGGATCGTCGCAGTCTCGATGGAGGGCCTGGCATTCGCCGCGCGGCGGCGCCTGCTCGGCTCCGCCGGGCGGCACCGTGGCCTCGCGGTCGTGGAGTCCAGTGGCGGCGCTCTGCTGCTGGTCGCCCTCGCGCTCGCCATCGCGTGGCTCTTCGGCGCCGTCGCCCTCAACGCCCCTGGAGCCAAGAGCCTGCGTCAGGCCGTGCAGGAGTCGGCGATCCTGCGCGCGCTCAACGACGCCTTTCCGCCGTCGAGCGGCCTGATCAAGGCGCTGAACCGGATCGACCCGAGGGTCTCGGTCCAGGGACCGAGCCCGGATGTGGCGCCACCCGATTCGAAGATCGCACGGGATCCCGAGGTCAGAGCCGCGTCGACCAGCGTGGTGCGGGTGCTCGGCACCGCCTGCGGTCTCGGCGTCGAGGGATCGGGGTGGATCGCGGAGCCCGGGATCGTGGTGACCAACGCGCACGTGGTGGCAGGGGAGACCGACACGACCGTCACGCCGGCGGGATCGGACTCCTCCCTCGACGCAACCCCCGTGCACTACGACCCGAGCAACGACCTGGCGCTCCTGCGGGTGAACGGCCTCCAGGCGGGCCCACTCTCGTTCGCCCCCAACGTGACGAGCGGGACGCCCGGCGCCGTCATCGGCTACCCGGAGAACGGGCCACTCACCATCACGCCGGCGCGGGCCGGGGCAACGGGCCCCGTGATCACCGAGGACTCCTACGGCCGGGGGCCGGTGACCCGGGAGCTGACCGCGCTCCGCGGAGAGGTTCACAGCGGCAACTCGGGCGGGCCTCTGGTCGACGGGAGCGGCAGGGTGATGGGAACGGTGTTCGCAGCGACGACCCAGGGAAAGCCGGGGGGCTACGCGGTGCCGAACGGGGTGGTGGCCGGGGCGCTCGGCGATTCGACCGACGCCGTCAGCACCGGGCCCTGCACGCGCTAGTTCCGTGACGGAGACGCGCCGATCGCGCGTCAAAGGCGCGTTTGCCGGTCCCTTACGATCGGTAAGCTCTAGTCGAGGTGAGATCCGAGAACGGCGCGGGCCGCACCCGGGGGGCGGCCAAGCCGAAACAAGTGTGTCCTCACTTCCATGGTGCGGTGGAGCTGATCGGCCGCCGCTGGGCGGGCGCCATCCTCTACGCCCTCACGGATGGGCCCCTTCACTTCGCGGACCTCAAGGACTCTGTGCCCGGGATGTCCGATCGTCTCCTCTCCCACCGGCTGAAGGAGCTCGAGGAGGCCGATCTTGTCCGGCGCGAGGTGCAGGAGTCCGGGAAGCGCATCAGGGTGAGCTATGAGCTCACCCAGAAGGGCCACTCGCTGGAGCCGGTGATGGGCGGGCTGCGCGATTGGGCCCGCGAATGGCACCGGGTCTGATCCTCACCAGGCCCTCGGGTTGCCCTCCGGGATCCTGTCGATGACGAGCTGCGCCGCGACGCGCTCGACCGGATAGGGCGTCGTGGCCCGGTAGTGCTCGAGCTCGCCAGGCGCCAGGGCGTCGAATCCGGCCTCCACGGCTGACGCGTAGGTCTCGAGGATCACGGCGTCATCGGGCGGCTCCGGTGCGAAGTGGAACGGCTTGGCCGAGTAGGTGACGATCCGCTCGGGCAGGTCCTCGCCCGCCACCGACCCGGTCACATCGACCCGGTCGTAGCGGATCTCACGAATGTCGAGCCGATCGAGCTCGGCCTCGGTCAGCTCGATCACCACGCCGTTGACCGGTCCCGCCTCGTCCTCTCCCTGCTCAACGTTGAGCCCGAGGATCCACTCGGGGCGGCGGCCCCCCTCGCACTCGAAGGTCTTCT